>CAYOFY010000145.1:0-1556 GCA_964403465.1 uncultured bacterium | reverse complement strand
TCAGGATCTATGTGGAGATTCATATGAGACTCGTGTTTTCCATGCAAACCTCCTGTAGCTTTCCACTTCTTTTTTCAGAGTATACTTCTGGAACAGATAAGCTAGCCTTCTTTCGCCTTCGCTGATAAAAGCATTCCCTTTCCTGTTTGAAATTTCCGGATCGAAAAACCTCGGGTATCTGTCTATGAAGAATCCCATTCCTGTTTGTTCAACAACCTTTTCAAAGAGGTTTTTTGAAGTGCCACCTTCTCTTATGTGAAAATCATTAGTGCACGGGTCCATTGCAAAATGGAAGTACGGAATATTTCTGAAATGACAGCACTGGGTGCCGAACTTCTCGCTGTATTTATACTCTGTCCTCTTTAAGAAATAATCCAGCAGTTCAAATACCCTCGGAACTTTGTGTATTTCCTTCTCTCCCGCACGAAAAAAATCATCTCTTATCCTGCATTCAGAGTCATAAGGATAGGAATCGATATCCGGGAACTTCCACGTTCCCATTGTTGTTAATTCTTCAAAGACTCTTTCTGAATTCGGCAGAAAAATAAATTCCCATATCAGTTCAACGAATTTCCCGTACCTATCTCCTTCGGTGCTTCCGTTCAGCATCTCCCAGAAAACTGCCCTCCATCCGATATCGGGGACAAAGCCCTTGTCGATAAGCATTCTCAAACACTGCTCTGGAAGCAGAATTTCTTCAAGATCGAGAAATTTCATGTATTCTTGTAGCTTGTTATCTGCTGCATCAACGTCGAGTAGCATATTTTCCCCCAGTTTGCCCGGGATTCCACTACGAACGGTTCAGCTTTCATCCTGGTCCGTTTCCTTCCGCTTGCTCAATCCCACGGTGAACTCTTTCTTCACCGATATCATCCCGGCTATTTCCGGTATCAGTTCTTTCTTCCTGTACTGACTGCTTATCCGTGAATGATTTAGCATTGAATACTCATCATAAAGCCCCCTGGATTTCAGAAGACCGATAAGCGCATTCCTGTCGTCCGGCAGGAGGATCTTATCAACCTCATTGACCGAGACCTTCATGTTGCTGCCGTAGATTGCATTTATCTCAAGCTGTTTTGAGTATTCAATCAGGTCCCCTTTAAGCTTTTCCTGGCGTTCCTCCAATTCCTTTATCTGACGGACTGTCTCCGAATATTCGTCCACCAGCCTGAGCCCATCATCTTTCTTATATTCAGGGAGTGTTTTTGCCTCCAGTATCTCCTCGTGCTTGAACGACGGGCATAGATGCCTGTACGTGCAGTAATCACAAAGCCCGCTGACATTAATGGGAAAATCCCCGGATTCTGTTGCCTGCTCTATCTTTGCGATTTTTGAGACAACGGATGACTTGAGCTGCTCCAACTGGTTGTCCGTTCGCTCTGAGACCACCGATTTGTTGAACGCCAGCATATACCACTTCAGAACGACTGTCTTGGCATCCCTGAACTTTTCCTTTACCCATAACCCGTACATGGCCAGTTGCCTGTCCATATCCGCGTCATCCTGCAAGAGCATCCTGCTGTTGGTCTTATAGTCGCAGACATAGTAGTTGCCCC
>CAYOFY010000144.1:0-1593 GCA_964403465.1 uncultured bacterium | reverse complement strand
CAGATTATCACAGCACAGGAAAAGACATAGGCTATTTTCCGTTTGCCCAGAAAGTCAAAATGCGTATTCTTGATAAGTTCCATTTATATCCTCACCTTTTCTATTTTTTGCGTCACCATTACCCAGTCCACGATGGCCTTGGTGACAAAGACGGCCGTAAAAAGGTTCGCCACTATACCTATGCTCAGCGTAAGGCCAAACCCTTTCACCGAACCTTCCCCGAGAAAGAATAGTATAAGCCCTGCGATGAGCGTGGTTATGTTTGAATCAATTATTGCGCTCCATGCCCTCTTGTATCCGGCATCAATGCTGGACTTGGGACTCTTCCCTGTCTTTATTTCCTCACGTATTCTTTCAAAAATCAGGATATTGGCATCCACCGCCATTCCGCATGTGAGCGCAATACCGGCTATGCCGGGAAGCGTAAGAACACCCCTCATGATTGCCATTACCCCCAGCAGGATGAGGATGTTAAGAGCGAGTGCAAAATCGGCAAGCAATCCGAACGCCGCGTAATAAATAAACATGAAAGCGACAACGACAATAGCCCCGCACATTGCCGCCCTGAAACCCTGTGTGATATTCTCTCTGCCCAGGGTGGGACCTACAACCTCCCGGTAAATCATATCCATCTTGGCGGGGAGAGCACCGGCACGCAGTACTATGGCAAGAGTCCTTGCTTCATCGGCCGAGAACCTGCCTGTTATCTGTGCTTTCCCGCCGCCTATCCTTTCCCTGATTGTGGGAGCTGACTTTACCACTCCGTCAAGTATTATTGCAAGCCTCCTGTTGACATTGTTTGCTGTTACATTCTCAAATACAACGCCACCTTCCTTGCTTAAAACCAGATTGACATCTGGAAAACCAGAACTGTCATAGCCCATATAGGCATCTGCAATATACTGTCCCGTAAGTTCCGGTTCTATCTTTATCAGAAGCGGGTTAGTCTCTCTGTATATTCCACGGTCATCTTTTTCCCTGGAATACAACAATTGATATCCTTCGGGAACATTTCCCTGGAGAGCGGCTGAAAGCATCTCCTGGTCATCTGAAACAAGCCTGAACTCAAGAAGTGCAGTCTGGCCTATTATGTCTATGGCCTTATCAGGGTCCTGGACACCTGGCAGGTCAACAATTATTGTATTCAGCCCCTGCTTCTGAATAATCGGCTCGGTAACACCCAGGGCATCTATCCTGTTTCTTATGACTTCCAATGCCCTGTCTGCAAGATCTGAAACCTGTTTTTCCTCTCCGGCCTCTTTGACTTCAAGAACAACGTGAACACCGCCCTGCAGGTCAAGACCGCGCCGTATCTTCTTCTCCGGCGGATATATTGCGTAAACGCAAGCCGCTATCACTGCCAGTATCACCAAGAACCTGTAATAGTATTGTCTCATCATTTTTTATAAACCTCGTCAGGGTTGAAGACCCTTTCTTTCGTCACTGCAAATTCGGTTTTATTATCTGCAAGTTTCCTGAAAAAACAGGAGTAATACCCTTTGTGGCATGCCCCGCCCTTCTGCTCAACCTTGAAAAGGAGAGTGTCGTTGTCGCAATCAATATACATCTCCCTTACCGTCTGGCAGTTGCCGG
>CAYOFY010000143.1:0-1942 GCA_964403465.1 uncultured bacterium | reverse complement strand
AACAACGTTATATAAAGGGCGATCAATAGGTTACACCCCAAAGGGTGACATAGAAAAAAATAATTATTCAGATTACAAAAAAAATGTCCTCCTGTTAAGAAGTGAAAGAATTTTTGCCAAAATTCAACACAGCAACAGGAGGACATCAAGATGAACAGTGATTGGGATGTTAACAGGATTAAGAGGTTTCGTCAATTGAAGGAAGAGATCCGGGGATCGAAAGATTATCTGATAGTGGGGATCGATATTGCAAAAGAGAAGCACAATGCCTTTTTCGGTACAGCTCAGGGCAAGACTGTATGGCGACGGCTACACTTTGATAATAACAGTGAGGGTTTTAGGAAGCTTTATCGCCAGGTGGAAGCATTGAAGGCAGAACATGACCTCAAGAAGGTAGTCTTTGGCATGGAACCTACAGCAAATTATCATAAGCCGCTTGGGGAACAGCTGATCGGTTGTGGAGAGGAAGTGGTTCTGGTCTCTGGTAATGCGGTAAAGCACAACCGCCAGTTAATGGATGGTCGTTGGGATAAAAATGATACGAAGGATTCGGCCAATATAGCCGATTTGATTTCTCAGGGAAAATGCCTGTACTACGATCAGCCCTTAATGGCCTTGAGAGAGCTAAGAGCCCTGCTGGCCTTTAAAAGACGGCTAAAGAAAGAGGAACACAGCTGCAAGATGCGTATTCGCAACAATCTCTTAGCCAAGCATTTCCCGGAAATGGATCCGTATTACAAAGATACAATGCAAGGTCTGGCTGTTGTGAGATGGCGCCCGGACCCTCGGGAAATTGCCAATATGGAATATGAGGCGTTCTGCAAGTTGGTTGCTCCTGGCCGAAGAACTACGGAGCAGGATGCTCGGCTTCTGGCCATCTGGACGAAGGCCCATGATTCCATCGGTTGCGAAGCGGGAGCAACGTTGGGTTTTGAGGCCGAACTTATGGTGAGCAGACTGCAAGAAGTCCGAAAGGCGATTAAAGCAGTGGAGGCTAAAATCCATGAAGTTTGTTCTTTGTTCCCGGAGTATGAATATCTCCTGAGCATCCCCGGTTTTGGGCCTGATGTGGCTTCCAAGGTATTGGGAGCGATCGGCAACCCGTTTCGTTTTGAAAACGGAACCCAGGTCGTAAAGCTCACCGGTTATGATCTGTGTGCCAATCGAACTGGAAAGGGATCGGACAGTGCCGTACCGGTTATATCCAAAGGCGGGAAAGCCGATTTGCGTTATGCGCTGTATCAAGCGGCACAGGTCGCTTCGACGAGCAACAAGGCCTTTCGGGACTACTACATGAACCATCTGAAAGGAAGAGAACGGGAGAAAGGAATCAAGACTAAGAGACGTGTGAAACTGGCGGCCAAGATGATGATAATCGCCTGGACCTTGATGAAGAAAAAGGAGAAGTTCAACCCCGATTATCTCAACCCTCGAAATTCAAAGGAGACCCCGGCAAACTCCGAGGAGGCAAAACGACCTCGGGAAGGACAGTAAGGGGCTTCCAAATAATGCTGCCCGCCGCCATTCCGGAGCTGCATTGACAAGCATTCTTACGGCAGCAGGCGGGTATAAAAAATCAGAATAGCGACGAGAGAGCCCGAGAAACAACGTTGAGACAGTTGATCTCGTGTGGGACAATACAGGGCCTCTCACTAAATTCTGTAAGTCTGGATAAGGGATGCTTGGTGGCCGCCTGACATGAGCGACCTGGATGGCCTTCGAGGCTGACAGGCCCGCAGCAGGGCAGGCAGGCATATCGGATAAAAAGTAACGCTGAGACACAGAATTCGCTTTTGGTGAGAGATTCGTCGCAAACAACCGGGGCTCAAGGAGCGTATGGACACGTTTGCGCCCAAACATTACCGCTTCTAAATAGCACCAAAAATGAAATAATTAAAGCTATTCATTTTTTGTCTTGACAGGGGCACTATAGGATGTCCCC
>CAYOFY010000142.1:0-1952 GCA_964403465.1 uncultured bacterium | reverse complement strand
CTTCATCTTCACGTTTATCTTCCTGAGAGAGGGGTAATTCCCTTTAGAATCTGAAATTGCCAGACCGGCCAGGGTATTGGCAAACTCCAGTTTTTTTTCAAGATTCCATCTTTTTATCAAGCCGTAGATGATACCAGCATTAAACGCCTCCCCGGCCGCAGTGGTATCGAGGGCCTTTACGGTCAGCGGTTCCTTCTGACAGAAACCCTCCTTTCCGGAAAAACCGGCGCTTCCCTTCTTTCCTGACTTGATAATTGCCTCCACCACGCCTTTCTCGCAGAAAAACTTCGCCATCTCTTTTAAGGAATGCTTTCCGCTTAAGACCGCCGCTTCCTCAATGTTCGGCAAGAAAACGTCAACGAAAGGTAACAGGCTCAGTATCTCTTTTTTATCTTCCTCCGGCCAGTCTTCTAAATTCCAGCCTGTATCCAGCAGTATTTTTTTGCCTTTCTTTTTCATTTCTCTGACAATCTCTCTGAGACCTTTCCTGAGTCCCGGCATATTCCAGTAGCCGGTTATTATGAGGATATCCGTTTTTTCAATGAGATGCTGTTTTTTCCTGAGCAATGCCTGATTTGTCTCGTTTATTGCGCCCAGAAATCCTATAAGAGCACGTTCGGCATTATTCTGCACAAGAGAAACACACAGTCCCGTAGGTAAATCTCCTGACACTTCTATGCCTGCTGTATCAAGATTATGGGATCTGACGGTATCCAGAATTTTCTGACCGTAGATATCATCGCCTATTTTCCCTATGAGATGGCTCTTAACACCCAGATTATTCAAAGGGAAAGCCACACGCGGACCGGAGCCAGCGGCCGTCAATTGACATCCGCTGCCGTGTATCTGTTTACCCCACTCGGGCAGCCTGTCAACACCGGTTAAAATCAGTTCCATGTTGACCGTACCGACAATCGCCACTTTTTCAGTCATCTGCCTGTCAACTCCATTGTAAGTTTATAACGATCACCGCGGTAGTATGCTTCAAGATATTCAGCGGGCCTGTTGTCAGCCAGAAAGGATATACGGCTGACGTAAAGAACCGGAGAATTTGATTTGATTTTCAGGATCTTCGCTATTTCGGTGGAGACATTCACCGCTTTTACTGTCTGGCTGGCATTTTTGAGACGCCAATGGTATTTATCCTCCACAATTCTCGTGAGCGAACCAGTAAGGTCCTCCGAGAGAATCCGGGGATATATCTTATGCGGCAGGTAGGAATTCTCCAAAGCCACCGGTTCATTATCCGCCAACCGTAATCTTTTAATCGATATTATTTCCTCCTCCACACGCAAAAGCAGACGCTCCGCAAGTTCGCTGTCCTGGGAAATAATCCTGGTTTCCAGTACACGTGTGGAAGGTTTTAAACCCATGCTTTTCATCTGTTCAGTGAAACTGATAATCTGGGAAGGTTGCTCCAGAGGCGGCTTGGTGACAAAAGTCCCACGGCCGCGTTCCCTGCAAATCAGACCTTCCTGCATAAGCAAATCCAGCGCTCTTCTGATGGTAATTCTGCTTACCTGATATCTGCTGCAGAGCTCACGTTCGGGAGGCAATAACTGACCTATTTTCAATTCTCCTATTTTGATAAATTCCGACAAGATCTCTTTGAGTTGATAATAGTAGGGAACTGTAGCGGTTTTTATCAATGTCTTCATTTTATATGCCCGTTTTATAGTTGTTATGATGTTATAACCAATTTTACCGCAGAAAAATAACACTGTCAATATATGAAATTTCTGACAGGTCGGCACAGAAGAAACATCTGGACTTCAGGTCTCCAGATTTTTCATTCGTAGCGGAGTGCTTCTATCGGGTCCAGGTAAGCGGCTTTCCTCGCAGGATATATGCCAAAGGTGATACCTATCGCAACCGATATGCCGAAGGATAAGAAGATTGACCAGTAGGTAACTATGGTAACCATGGATGCAAATTTCGTAACAAGTCCGGGT
>CAYOFY010000141.1:0-1984 GCA_964403465.1 uncultured bacterium | reverse complement strand
CCATAATAGGATACATCATAAGAAAAAGACAGATAGCTATGGGTATGGAAACCACGGGTGCTTCATTTACATATATTGACAGCCCGTCCAGGAATTTCGCAGTTCCCGGTGCGAGTCTGCCCAGTATAATCCCTGCACCGATGCATAGGAACACCCACAGCGTGAGATACCGTTCAAAAAGTGAAAGCTTCCTTTCAGCCATTTTCTTCTCTTTTAAAAAGGTTTTGTCGCCTTTACTGTTATGCTTGTCACTTCAACTTTTACCTTGTCTTCCTTCCATGTTCCTTCTGATAAAATCTCTACATTCTCAAAACCCGCTTTTTTGATCTTATTGAGATAGTCTTTCTTTACCAGCGCACCCGCGACACAGCCCGTCCACAGTTTGAAATCTTTTCTTACTGTTTCAGGAACAGGGCTTTCCGCAACAAGGTCGGAAACCATTATCCTTCCTCCGGGTTTTAAGACCCTGTAAGCTTCCCTGAAGGTTTTAAGTTTGTCAGGAGAAAGATTGATAACGCAGTTGCTTATAATCACGTCAACAGAATTATCGTCAACAGGCAGATTTTCTATTACTCCGAGCTTGAAATCCACATTCTTGTATCCATGTTTCTTTGCGTTCTTCCTGGCTTCTTTTACCATATCCTCAGTCATATCCACCCCAATTACAAGTCCTTTCTCTCCAACCCTGTTGGCTGCCAGAAATACATCAACGCCAGCTCCTGAGCCCAGGTCCAGTATAGTCTCGCCTTTCTGCAACTCAGCCAGAGCCACAGGATTGCCGCATCCAAGGCCATGGAAAGATTCGGCAGGTATATTTTTGATATCCTTTACCGAATAACCGATTCTTTTTGCGGTTTTCGCAAAGTCAGTCCTGTCCTGGTCACATGAACACGAGCAACCGCAACGCTTTTTCTTAATGATATTCGTGTATCCTGCTTTAACCATTTCTCTTATCTTTTCGTTGTCTTTCATTTTCTCCCCCCGGTTATCTTTCATTACGCTGTCCAAAACATATATAGACCTGCAAGAATAACAAGAATTCCGCAGGCTTTTTTAAGCATTAGTGCACTTTTTGACCGTTCATTCCATCTGAGATAAGATTCAACAAATTCAGTTAGCGTCCCTGCAAAGACTATAACAGCACAATGCCCCAGAGCGTACATCAATAGAAGCAAAATACCGTATAAAAAATGCATACCGGAGATTCTGAAAGTTACAGCAAGCATGGGTGCCATATAAGCAAAGGTGCAGGGGCCGACCGCTACACCAAATATTACGCCCATAACAAAGGCCGCAATAGCCCCTTTTTGTTTCAGTATCGGTTGGTTAATGCCTCGCAGTCCTGGGATTCTCACAAATTCAAGGAGGTAAAAACCGACGAAAATAAATATAACGGCAACTATATAATTGCCCCATCTTCCGATATCCCCTGCTATTCTTCCCAGAAGCGCGGTTATAACGCCGATTAAACCAATTGTTATGAAAATACCCACACTGAAAATAACTGATAATCTGAACGCCTTTCTTACAGCGATTTGTCCTTGGTCTCCGATAAATCCCACAATCAGCGGAATACTGGCAAGATGGCAGGGACTCAAAAGAATACTTAGTATTCCCCATATGAAAGAAGCTGATAATGCAATAAAAGGATTCCCTTCAACTGCCTGTGTCAGAACGACAAATAATTTTTGCATGGTTATTTTTCCTTCATGTCTGTCCCGGAATTCTTTTTCAATTCAAAGCCGAGACTCTTCCATCTTGCAAGAATCTCATCCTTTGGCATAAACCCAACGTTTCTGGAAATTTCCTTCCCCTCCCTGTCAAGAAATATCTGGGTGGGAATGCTCCTCATGTTGTATTTTTCTGCAACATTTGGGTTTTCGTATACGTCAAAAACCTTCACCTCCAATTGCCCCTCGTATTCGGCTCTTAATTCGGCGAGTATTGGCTGCATCATTTTACAGGGAATGCAGCTTTCCGAGCC
>CAYOFY010000140.1:0-2004 GCA_964403465.1 uncultured bacterium | reverse complement strand
GGGAGGATTTAATGAAATTTGCGTTCATGAGTTTCACAATGCCGGAAGCGGGTCTGGAAGAAATCCTGGAAACTGCAAGGAGATACGGCTATGACGGCATAGAACCCCGGGCGCAGTTGCAGCATAAACACGGAGTTGAACTTGAAGCGAGCAACACCCGTCGGAAAGAAATAAGCAGGTTGTTTAAGGGAAGCGGCATAGAGTGCGCATGCATATCCACTTCCGGGAGATACTGCTTCACTGAAAAGGAACGGCGCCACGAACATATATCTCTTACAAAACAATTTATCGACCTTGCCGCTGACATCGGCTGCACCCGCATCAGGGTATTCGGCGGTGTTCCTGACAGGGTCATCCCCTTTGAAGAAGCAATAAGAATAGTCGGAGGGGCCCTTGGCGAACTTAAAAGCCATGCAGAGAAAAACAAGGTTTATGTATGCCTTGAAACCCATGACTTCTTTTCCAGAGCTGATATTGCTGCTGCCGCCGTAAAAATGGCAAAAAGTCCCTATATAAGGGTAAACTGGGATATCATGCACCCGTTCACAAAACTCATGACCGTTGAGGAAGCGTTTGAAGAGGTAAAAGACGTTGTCGGACACTGCCATGTACATGACGGGATTTACGATAAAGCGCGGACTCCGAAACTGGCTTTGATGGGGGAAGGTGAAATTCCCCATAACACCGTTGTCCGTCTCCTGAAAAACTCGGGTTACACGGGATACCTGTCAGGGGAGTACATAGAAGCATGGGCGCCGGAAGTGGTGCTTCCCCACGACCTCGAAGCGTTGAAAAGCTACATTTGACTATAATCCGGAGAGATGGCTGAGCGGACGAAACCGGATTGAAATCATTCAATCCGAAATATCGAAAGCTCGATAAAATTTTTAAGTGTATCGCTTTTAGTGATAAAATAAAGGTTGTATGGCACGGGGAAAGATAAGAAACATCTCCAGAGACATATTATGAAAAACATAGAGGAATTAAAAAAGATTGTTGCGTCACATAGAACAGAGATTGAGGAGCGTTACCATGTGAAGAGCATTGCTATATTTGGCTCCTACGCAAGAAATGAACAGTCAGAGGAGAGCGATGTAGATATACTGGTTGAATTCAAAGAACCAGTGGGTTTGACGTTTATCCACCTTGCTGATTATTTGGAGGAATTACTGGGCGTTAAGGTTGACCTGTTAACCCCAGCGGCCATAAAACCCAACAGGCGGGAATCCGTAATGGAGGAAGCTATCTATGTCTAAGAGGAGCTGGCGTCTTTTCCTCGAGGATGTTCTGGAATCAACGGGACTGATAGAAGAGTATATACGGGATATGAATTTTGACAATTTCGGGAGCGACAGGAAAACCATTGACGCAGTTGTCAGAAACCTCGAAATAATAGGTGAAGCCACAAAAAACATCCCTGAAAACATCAGGAATGCTCATAATGACATTGACTGGAAAGGCATTATCGGCTTAAGGAATAGAATAGCCCATGAATATTTTGGAATAGATACCTCTATTATATGGAATATTATTACTATTGAACTACCTCTATTCAAAAAGAAATTACAGGAAATTCAACGATAATAAACTGCATGCGACTGAAACGGTCTCTGTTCCCTCCAAATGAACTTAAGAATTTGGGTCTTTCAAGCAGAGACCAAACGCTGGCAGTTTATTGAGGATTTCGTAAGTAATGTCCCATAGTTGTCATTGCGAGGAGCGGGGTGTGCGACGTGGCAATCCCAATGACAGGCATGGAGAAGTCGGAGATTGCCGCACAAAAAACGTTCGCAATGACAAACTGGAAAGAGGTTTTGATGTTGTGACATTAGTTATGCATATATCAATAGTTACACAATCCTGCTCTCTGTCTGCAGAAGCAGACAGTTAAGTTCTTTATTAGAAAGTTTGGGCAACTATACACGGAGAGATGGCTGAGCGGACGAAAGCGACCGCCTCGAAAGCGGTTGTGCCCGCAAGGGCACCGCAGGCTGAAATCCGGCA
>CAYOFY010000139.1:0-2097 GCA_964403465.1 uncultured bacterium | reverse complement strand
GGCAGATGGCTGCCCGATAGCATCTCCACAATCCTCAGGGAACCGATGGAGGTTTTCATTACAACCTTTCCTTTCGGTTCAGCCACGACCTCCCCTATGACTGCGGCCCTCCTGCCGAACCTGTTTCTTTTCATGACTTTCAGAATCCTGCCGGCGTCTTTACCTCCGCATACGACGATAACCTTGCCTTCGTTTGCAAGGTAAAGCGGGTCAAATCCCAGCATCTCGCAGAGTGAAATCACCCTTGCTGACAAGGGTATCCTGTCTTCGTGTATGAGCATGCCAAAATCCGATGCTTCCGCAATCTCGTTCAACGTTGTCGCCACACCTCCCCTCGTGGGGTCCCTCATGAATCTTACGCTTCCCGGGGCGGAGAGAATCTCCCTTATCAATCCTGCCAGCGGTGCACAGTCGCTTCTTATTCCGGATGTAATGCCGAATCTTTTTCTTGCAGTAAGCACCGCAAGTTCGTGTTCTCCGATAATGCCGCTGATTATAACCTTATCCCCGGTTTTTATAAAGTCCCTGCCGATTTTCAGTTTCTTTCTTCTTATCCCGATGCCCGACGTATTTATGAAAATCCTGTCCGCCTTCCCTCTTTCAACCACCTTGAAGTCGCCCGTAACAATCTCCACCTTTTCCGCTTTTGCCGTCTCAGCCATTGACCTTGCTATTCTCTGTAGAATCTCCGTATCAAGCCCCTCCTCAGCGATAATGCCGCAGGATAAAAAGAGCGGGACAGCGCCTGTTACTGCAAGGTCGTTTATCGTGCCGCATACGGCAAGCTTACCGATATCCCCGCCCGGGAAAAATGGCGGGTCAACCGTGTAGGAATCTGTGGTGAAACACAGGTCAGACCCCCTGTGCATCTCCTTCAGGACCGCGGAATCCTCAAGTCTTTCCAGCACGGGCGAGCCGAATTCTTTCAGGAAAATCTTCCTGATGAGGGAATGCATCAACCGGCCTCCGCTTCCATGCGATAACAGTATCTTCTCTCCCATCACATCTCTCCGTAGCGGTAGAAGGCGGCGCATGTCCCCTCGGACGAGACCATGCACGGCCCGACAGGATTTTCAGGGGTGCAGACTTTTCCGAAAAGAGCACATTCCGGCGGCGTTTTTTTCCCTTTCAGGATATCCCCGCAGATGCAACCCCTTTTCTCCCTGCTTTTTCTGATGACCATCGGAAAGCGTTTTTCCGCGTCAAACCTTGCGTATTCCCTGCTGTTCAGCGCAAGTCCGCTCTGTTTTATGATTCCAAGCCCTCTCCATTCCGAGTCAACCTTCCTGAAGACCTCTTTAATGATTTCCATTGCTTTCTTATTCCCCTCTTCTTTAACAATTCTTTTATACTGGATTTCAACGGAAGGTTTTTCCCTGCCCGCAATATTCCTGACAAGCATGAGTATGGATTCCATTATGTCTGCGGGTTCAAATCCTGCGATGACACAGGGGATTCCGTATAATTCCGGAATGAACCGGTAGGGTGCGCTTCCCGTTATGGCGCTCACGTGCCCGGGGCATATGAAACCGTCTATCCTCACGTCTTTATCGCGCAGCAGGGCCTCCATCGCGGGCGGGATAAGTTTATGCCCTGAGAATACGTAAAAATTCTTCATCTTTTTTTCAGCCGCTTTTTTCACGGTCAGCGCCACAGCCGGAGCCGTGGTTTCAAACCCCAGTCCCAGGAATATCACGTTCTGCTCCGGATTTTCCCCTGCAATCTCAAGGGATTCAAGCGGGGAATACACCACCTCAATCTTCCTGCCGCAGGATTTCTCTTTCTCAAGGGTGGACACGGAGCCGGGCACCTTCATGATGTCCCCGAACGTTGCGATAATCGTCTCAGGCATGCGGGAGAGACGGATGGCTCTGTCCATGTAGGTGCCAGGTGTAACACAGACCGGACATCCCGGGCCTGACAGGAGGCGGATATTTGCGGGAATCATTTTTCTTATGCCGGACTTCCCTATTGCCATCGTATGTGTTCCGCAGACCTCCATGATATCAACAGTCCTGCCTCCAAGTTTTGCGGCTTCCCTGCGTATCTCCCCTGCAATGGCTTTTGCAAGAGAACCGTTCCTGAATCCCGACAGAT
>CAYOFY010000138.1:0-2177 GCA_964403465.1 uncultured bacterium | reverse complement strand
ATGACAAGAAGGGATAGGGGAGAAGAATGGATTACCTGATGGGGATTGATGTCGGGACAACAGGCGTCAAACTCGTAATCATTGACAGCCGGGGCGGCGGCATTACCTCAGAGACGCAGGAGTACCCCCTGCTCACTCCAAGACCCGGATGGGCGGAACAGAATCCCGCGGACTGGTGGTCGGCGACGGCAAAAGGAATAAGAAATCTCCTGGAGAAGTCCGGCGTGGAAGCCGGCGACATAAAGGGCATCGGACTTACCGGGCAGATGCACGGTTCGGTCTTCCTTGACGGCAGGAACAATGTCCTCTGCCCGGCGATACTGTGGTGTGACCAGAGAACGGCAAAGGAATGCGGGGAGATAACGAATATCGTCGGTGAATCAAGGGTCTTTGAAATCACGTGCAACCCTGTCCTGACAGGATTCCAGGCGCCGAAGATACTCTGGCTCAGGAACAACAATCCCGAAATCTACCGCAGGGTTGCCAGGATTCTCCTGCCCAAGGATTACATACGGTTTCTTCTCACAGGGGAGTTCGCCACGGACGTATCGGACGCCTCGGGAACATCCCTTTTTGACGTGAGGAAGCGGACGTGGTCCGACGAAATCCTGGAGAAACTTGACATTCCGAGGGGGTTTTTACCCGCATGCTCGGAATCCCCGCAGATAACCGGCAGCGTGACAGCATCCGCCTCCGAAGCGACAGGGCTTAAAACCGGCACACCGGTTGTGGCTGGCGCTGGCGACCAGGCGGCAGGAGCGGTGGGAAGCGGGATAGTTGAGGAGGGGCTTGTTTCGGTTTCACTGGGGACAAGCGGCGTGGTCTTTGCCCATTCCGACGACATATTCGTTGACCCCAGGGGACGCCTGCACACGTTCTGCCACGCGGTTCCAGGAAAGTGGCACCTGATGGGCGTCATGCTCTCGGCAGGCGGTTCTCTGAGATGGCTGAGAAATACTTTCTTTTCCGAAGGAGAGAGTTACGACACGCTGACCGCCATGGCTGAGAAAGTCGCTCCGGGCGGCGAGGGGCTTATTTTCCTGCCATATCTGACGGGAGAGAGATGCCCGTATCCGGACCCGGAGGCAAGGGGCGTATTCTTCGGACTCTCCCTCAAGCACGGCAGGGAGCACATGGTCAGGTCGGTCCTGGAGGGCGTAACCTTCGGGCTGAAGGACAGCGTGGAGATAATGAAAGAAATCGGGCTTCCCGCAGGGAAGAGATTCAGGATTTCCGGCGGGGGCGGCAAGAGCGACATGTGGTGCCAGATGATAGCCGATGTATTCAAGGGGGACACGGTGCGGCTTGCCTGCGAGGAAGGACCGTCTTACGGCGCGGCGATACTGGCGGGAACAGGCGCGGGCATCTATCGCGATGTCCAGAGCGCCTGCAGACAGTTGATAAGGGAAGAGAGCCGGATATTCAGGCCGGATATGAAGAAGAACGCGGTGTACGCAAAATACTACGCCCTGTACAACCGGCTTTACGGTGCGCTGGAACGGGAATTTGACAAACTCTCGCAAATTTCCTAAAATAGACCTTTAAAATTTATAGCCAATAAACGGAGGAAATAAGACAATGACCGAACAAACAGGAAACATGATTATAGGTATAGGGCGGAGGAAAACGAGCAGCGCGGTTGTCAAACTGAGGGATGGAAAAGGCAAGATTCTCATAAATTCAAAGGATATCCAGGAATACTTCCCGCTTTCTTATCAGAGAGAAGAGGCCGTCAAGCCGTTCAAGGTGTCGGAACTCGGGGGCAAGTTTGATGCCGATATAAAGGTTGCCGGCGGAGGCATATCCGGACAGGTTGATGCGGTGAAACTCGGGATTGCGAGAGCACTCGTCAAGCACGACTCTTCCCTGGTTTCGCAGTTAAGGGAGCACGGCCTGCTTACAAGGGACCCCCGTATGAAGGAGCGCAAGAAATACGGGCAGAAGGGCGCAAGAAAGAAGTTCCAGTGGACTAAGAGATGACGTCTTTTGTCATTGCGAGTCCCGATATGTCGGGATGACAGAAAACGTCAATTGCCACGCCAAAATACGGCTCGCAATGACAAAAAGGGGTCCCGATAAAAAGAATCGGGATGGCAAAAGGCGTCAGATTGCCACGTCGCTTCGCTCCTCGCAATGGTAATATGAAAAAGGGCCTTCCTTCCCAGGAGGTCATAATG
>CAYOFY010000137.1:0-2188 GCA_964403465.1 uncultured bacterium | reverse complement strand
AAAAAAACTTGACAAGAAGATTATAATGAGTATAATGAATATTATGAAAGAGAGGAAATTTTTGCTTGCAACGCAGTATTACAGGGCTCCCACGCCGCTTCCGGAAGAATGGGAAGAGGACCTTGTAAATATAAAGAAACTTGGACTTGAGGCGGTTCAGTTGAGGATTCAGTGGAGATGGAACGAGAAAAAAGAAGGGGCCTACAACTTTGACGACATTGACCGGCTTTTTGACCTTGCCGAGAAAACAGGTCTGGACGTAATCATAAAATTCATGCTTGAGACCGCCCCTGAATATATCTACCGTAAATACAAGGGATACAGAATTTCCCCTTCGGGAGAACTGATATATTCCACTGCAAACGGCGCTTTTTATGTAGGCGGCTGGCTGCCCTGTTTTGATAATCCGGACGTCAGGGAAAAGGGCGGACTGTTCATAAGAGAGATTGCAAAGAGATACAGAGACAGAAAGAGTCTTATCCTTTACAACGCGTGGAACGAGCCGAGAAGCAGACCCGGCACAGAATGCGCCTGCAGCCATTCCGTAAGGTCTTATCAGAACTGGCTGAAGGAAAAATTCGGGACGGTTGAAGAACTGAATAACAAATACGGAAAGGCATGGGGGGATTTTGAGGACGTATATCCGCCTTCAGGCACAGGAGATTATTCGGAGATGTACCTGTGGCGGCACTGGGCGGCTTTTTCTGTAAAGGATAGAGTCCGGTGGACGGTGGAAAATATAAAGCAGGTTGATAATAAAAGGCAGGTTATATGCCATGTCGGGATGTGCCTTCCCTGCCAGGATGTCTTGAACGATACTTCCGACGATATGCTTAACGCGGAAGAAGTGGATATATACGGTACATCGCTTCCCTTTGGCACCGGAGAGTTATGTGGTAATGATAAAAACTCCGACCTTGCAACCTTCAACAACGGCAACAGGAAGCATTTCTATGTCATAAATCTCCTGCCGGACTGGATAAGAGGCATAAGAAAGAATTTTTATTCCTATGAAATATATGCCAACAATATGCACTATTCCATACTCGATCTGAAACCCGAAGACCTCAAATTCTATATACATAGCCAGATTGCGGCAGGCGCGAAGGGGATTTGTTTCTGGCAGTACAAACCCGAGAGGTTCGGCAGTGAGACAGGATGTTCTGGGCTGGTCAACCTTGATGGAAGCCCCACGGACAGAAGCGTTGAGGTCGGCAGGATACTGAAAGATATAAAAGGTAAAAGAGAGCTGCTGGAAAACTACGAGGTTGACAGGAGCATGCTGGCGGTTATCTATGATTTCAGGTCGGATATGGTTTCCCGGCTTGAAGACACGAATCGTGTTAACATGAGGACAGAAACGACGGACTACCTGTACAAGAAGGCGTTCAAGGGCGCTTACAGGGGATTTTTCCTGCTGAATATCCTGCCGGACCCGGTAGATATCAGGCGGTTGAAAGACGCCTGTTCTTATCCGTTCATTTACCTTCCTTTTCCGGTTATTCTTACCGCGAAAGAGGCAGAATTATTTAGAGGTTACGTTGAAAACGGCGGGATGCTGATTGCGGAAAATTCGCTGGGGTTCAGGGATGACAACACCTGGATGAGGACGCATTCCTTCCCTTGCGGATTGGATGAGGTTTTCGGTATTGAGGAAGATATTCCCAAACAGGCAAAAGACAGGTTGTTTTTCGGGGATGAATTTTTTGAGGTGAATGACATAACAAGTTCTTTTAAGCCAAAGGGGGCAAAAGTCCTCGGGACATGGGAAGACAGCAGTCCTGCGTTAACGGTTAACGAGTACGGAAAGGGAAAGGCGCTGGCGATAGGCTTTCACCCCGGGCTTCTGGACAAAACTGAGGTCTTCCTTAATCTGTTATGCGATGAAATCTCTCTCAAGCCCCTCTTCAGGAGTGAAGGGCGTCTGGTTGTCAGGCAAGGCCGCAGCGGCAGAAGAAAGATGTTTTTCCTGTTCAATTACGGGGATGAACCGGTCAAGATATTCCTGGACGGAATGAATGTGGAAGTTGGTGCGAGAGATACAAAAGAGATAATTGTGGAAGAAGAGAAATCCAAATTGAAGAAGGCGGCGCATGCCGTATAACTTTTTATCAGAGGCGGCCATAGAGACCGCCCTGTTTGCATAAAGAAGGACAACCAAAACGGAGGTGCGTTATGAATAGAAGGA
>CAYOFY010000136.1:0-2285 GCA_964403465.1 uncultured bacterium | reverse complement strand
TCGTAAACTGTCTCGGCGTATGAATTATACGCCTCCTTGTTTACTCCTTGCCGCCCCGAATAAGATGAATCGGGATCCCGACAAAGGCTGTCTGCCTTTGTCAGTCGGGACCTTGTTCTCCGGCGAACTGAATCCGTCAGTACACACTATCGTCGGCCTCTTCTGATGATTTATAAAGTTTGTCATTGCGAGCCGCTTGTCCCGTGTACGGGGCTTTGTGGCGTGGCAATCTCTCTTCACTCCGGATTTTAAGTTCAGGATGTTAGATTTTAACCCGAGGTTTCCTCTTATCTCCAATCCCAGATAAACATATACATAACAAAGACTTACAACCAATTATCAAAATTTCTTCACATCGTCCACAATATCCAAGAACGAAGTTTCCGGACACACTTTTTTGCGCCTCCAAATTAGCCCGAAAACCGCCTGCAAAATCTCTTAACTCCTTAAAGCAATTGAAGTTTAAAAATCCCCAACGAATCTTTTATCACACTTCGGTCACACCAGACCGAATCGATTTCTGCCAAAAATGCCATTTTTTTATGTTACTGCCATCTAATTTCACCCCTTGATGTGCTTCTTGACGAATTGACTTCAAAAAATTTTGTTATACAATATAAGTAAAAAGTTATATACTTATGGATATGGGTAAAAAATTACAGTGTGAAAAAATTTTCAAGGCGCTTTCCAATTCATCGCGGTTGGAAATTGTCCGTCTATTGTCGGAACGCCAGTTTTGTGTTAACGCTCTGGTCAGTCGGATGAATATCTCTCAGGCGGCAGTATCCCAGCCTTTGAAAATTCTGGAAAATACGGGTCTGGTAAAAAAGAAGAAAGAGGGATATTGGATTCATTATACCCTGGTTCCAGAAGGATTCAGAAAAGGATATTTGTTTCTCACTGGAATCAATAAGGATGGGAAATAATCAGGAGATATAATGGTTGCCGATAACAATGTTATTATTCAAGTGAGTGGGTTAAGTAAGCGATTTGGAGAAATTCAGGCGGTAGATGGTGTTGATTTCAGTATTTATGAAGGAGAGTTATTCGGTTTTCTCGGACCTAATGGCGCAGGTAAAACCACGACAATAAATATGCTTACCGGCCTTGCACGTCCAGACACAGGTTCTGTACGCATTAAAGGAATAGAGTGTTCCGTCAACCCGAAGGCCACCCAGCATCTTATGGGAATAGTCCCCGACGAAAGCAATCTTTACCCTGAACTTACGGGTTATGACAATCTCACCTTTTGCGGAGCGCTTTACGGCATGGAAAGGTCTAACAGGGAAAAGCGTGCCTGTCAATTGCTGGAACAATTCGGGCTTACTGATGCCGCAAACCGAAAGTTTGCCACATATTCCAAGGGAATGAAACGGAAACTTACCATTGCCGCCGGTATTGTTCACTCACCGCCCATACTGTTTCTGGATGAGCCGACAACAGGGATAGATGTGGCAAGTGCTAGGCATATAAGACAGTTGATTTACAATTTGAATGCCGGAGGAACAACTATATTTCTAACCACTCATTATATTGAAGAAGCGGAAAGACTCTGCCAGCGCATCGCTTTCATGGTCTCTGGGAAAATAGTCCGCACAGATACAACAGGTAATCTCATGCGACTGACAGAAGGACGCTATGTTGTCCAGTTTGCTCTCTCAAAAGATATTGAAGGTCTTGCCGATGCTATGGAGAAAAAATTTCCTTACGTTAAATGCCAGACATCTCCCGGAGCCGCCGTAAGAGTTGAATCCCGAGAACCTATTCTTATAGCGCCTTTTGTAAAGTTCATGGAAGACCATGGAGTAGAAGTAACCGAGGCCCGTAAAATAAGGCCGTCGCTCGAAGATGTTTTTGTCGAGATAACAGGTATTGAAGCTAATGCGATAAAGGGCGAAAAAGAAAAGATGGGGGTAGGCAGATGAAGGCAAGAATAGCATTCTGGAACATACTCTTGAAAGATATGCGCTCATACTACCTGAAGCCACCCAATGTAAGTTGGGGAATCATCTTTCCGCTGGCATGGACAGGCATGTTTTTTATACGTTCAGGGCAGGGGTTGGATAGCATATTGACCCTTCTTCCCGGAGTTGTCGCTATTTCTGTATTGTTTGGTACGACAAGCATGCTTGCCGTTACCGTAACGTTTGAAAAAAAAGGACGGTCATTTGAACGACTTCTTCTTGCGCCCATTTCTCTTGAACTGCTTATGCTTGCTAAAACCACTGGGGCAATAATTTTCGGTATTGCCAACGCATTTGTACCCATTATCATGGCTTCTTTTT
>CAYOFY010000135.1:0-2408 GCA_964403465.1 uncultured bacterium | reverse complement strand
TATGCGTTGAAAAGACTCGTCGCTTTTTCAATGCCGCTCCTTACAATCTCCTCTATCGCCGAACAGGCCCTTTCAAGGGAGTCCTCAACAAGCGGTTCTTCCTCCGGGAGAAAGGACGAAAGCACATAATCAACATAAGAATTATCCACCCTTGCCCTTCCGATGCCTATCCTGACCCTGATAAAGTCCATGCTTCCCAGTTCCTTTATCACGGAAATGACGCCGTTATGACCGCCCGGTCCCTTGCCGGATGTAATTTTTATCTTACCCACGGGTATATCAAGGTCATCATGGACTATCACGCAGTCTCCGATAGAACAGCCGAATCTTTCAAGCGCCTTTTTTACCGCAATCCCGCTTTCGTTCATGAAGGTCTTGGGCTTTATCAGAATTGCGTCAGTGCCTTCTATTTTCGTTTCCCATCCCCTGTAGTACCGCGCCTTTATGACCCTTGCGGGAGCGTGCTTTTTCCTGAGAAGGCCAATCACCCTGAAACCTGCGTTATGCCTGGTATTTCCATACTCGTTTTCGGGATTGCCAAGCCCCGCTATTATCTTCACCGGGTATTATTTCTTCTCCTTTTCCTTCTCTTTCTCGGCTTCCTTCTCTTTTCTTCTTTCTGCCGCTTCCTTCTCGCTGATTACTTCCGGCTCCGTCACCGTTTCCTCTGTCACGGCTGTTTCTTCCGCCGCAACCTCCTCCACTTTCTCGACCTTGGGCGCCAGAACGGTAACGACTATCTTTTCCGCTTCCTCAACGGCCGATACTCCTTCGGGCAGGATTATTTCTTTGACGGTAACGGAAGAACCTATTACCAGTGCGGACACGTCAACCTCTATCATGGCAGGTATCCTGTCGGGGAGCGCCTGTACCTGGAGTTCCCTTATTTCCTGCTCAAGTATTCCTCCCTGTTCAACTCCCGGGGCAAGTCCCACAAGATGAACGGCAACGCCCATTCTTACCTCCTGGTCCATCCGTATCCTGTAAAAATCCATGTGAAGAACGTCTCCCCGTATAGAATCTATCTGTATATCCTTGACCAGGGTTTTTATTGTTTCCGGCTTGCCCTTGCCTTTCTTGAGGAGAAGGTCCGCCATAACATTATGGGATTCCAGTTTCCTTATGATATTCTCGGTGCTCTTTTTTTCAACCCTTATGAGGCAGGATTCGTGGCCTGCGCCGTAGAGAACGCCCGGGATAAAGCCGGATGTTCTCAATTTCCTCGCTGCTCCCTTGCCTTTTCCGTCCCGTGTTTCTGCCGTGAATTGTATCTTCTCCATAAAAAAACCTCCTTTACTCCGAACCCTGCCCGATACACTCCCGTGGTGAGGAGTTTTGATTTTTCCGGCAGGCAACAAAAATAATTTATAATTTTACCACATTCAAAAAAAATATCAATAACACTTACAGCCGGGCTTTCCACCCCTCATCAAGCATGGTCAGGTAATTGGAAGAAGGAACGTACTCCGGTATACTGTTCCCCGACCCCAGCGCATATCCTCCGGGACAGCCTAATTCGTTAAGAAGAAATCTTGTATGTATCCTTATCTCATCCTGCGAGGAACGTATTAATCTGTTTACATCAAATCCTCCAAGCACGGATATTCTGCCTTTATACAGTTTTGCAAACTCGGCCACCGGCATAATGACGTCTTCATAGGAGTGTTTTGCGTCAATCCCGACGTAATCAATAATATCCTCCATTATGGAAGTCAGGTTGCCGCAGGAATGCAGTATGCACGGCTTATTGTAACTATGTATTATACCGGCCAATCTTTTATGCAGGGGCAGTATGAATTCACGCATGTCCTTCGGAGATAAGAGAGTGCCTGTTTTATACCCGAGGTCGTCGCTTATAACAAGCGCGCCCACAGACCCAAGTTTTGCCATGCCCGTATATATTGCCTCGTAAAGCGTCCCTATCCTGTCAAGAATCTCATAAACGAGTTTCCTGTCATCCGCGAGGAAATAACAGAGGTTCTCATAGCCACAGATTCCTTCCAGCAGTTCAAAAACACCACCTGTCTGTCCTATTATCTTCATGCCGTCCGGCAGGAGAGGAGCGGTCATTTCGAACTCCGTAAATGTTATGGAAGAGGGTTCCGGCCAGGGATATCCGGCGAAAGAGTCTCTGTCATTGACCGGATAGCCGTTTCTGCGGTCAATCAGACTCCCCTGGAGGAATGAACATCCGGGCCAGACAGGGACATAATCGTATCCTGCGCTGTAATAGAATTCCACGGCGGCTTTTCTGTCGGACAGGGGTTTGCCGAGGATGGCTTCCATAACCGGGGTATTTACAAAAAGTTCATAAAAAGGCACGTAATCGGGTTTTCTCCTGCGCCATAATACGTCAAGCAGGCGGTTGAAATCCGGAGATGGCTTGATACAGGTTTGCTTCAGGGATT
>CAYOFY010000134.1:0-2430 GCA_964403465.1 uncultured bacterium | reverse complement strand
ATCCTGCTCGGTTCCATCTATTCAACGCCTGCAACTCTCTCCGACCTGGCACACATGGTGCAGAACCTTCCCGGCGGAGCTGTGTGGAGTGCCACAGGCATGGGGCAATTCCAGACAATCATTAACATGGCCGCCATCCTGATGGGCGGTCACATCAGGGTGGGCCTTGAGGACAATATCTACTATGACCTCCGGAAGAAACAGATGGCTACAAACGTCATGCTGATAGAGCGCATGGTCAGGTTTTGCCGCGACATAGGCAGGGAAGTTGCCACACCTGACGAAACCCGGGGAATTTTCGGGATATGACAATTCGCGAGTCGCTCTGATTGTTGGCCTGAACCGCAAGAAAGTGTATATCATACAGGAACATCTTGCCCGGAGAGTTGCCTGACTGGCAGGACAGCGGATTTGAAATTAAACCCACCTGTTTCGAAATTCCTGTTTGACAAGCGTTCCAGCACTTTTTGGGGAAGTTTTTCTGACTGACGAAATACGTCCTACCCCTCCCCTGGAAACTGCGCCAGGTATTGTTAGAGCATATCGTAAGAAACGTGGTAGAGATGGAAGGCCTGCTGGAGGTTTTCCTTATATAACTATTACTCTCTGCATATATTACCGTCTTTTACTGCATGAATCCTGGCTGTTTCTCTCAAGGCCCCCAGAGAGATATTCCCGCCGAGGGCCATGAGAACACCCTTACTCCATCTTTAAATGGTATCTGGCAACTACTCGGTCACAGGCTGTGTTTCAGTTGTTGTAGTTTCCGCGGGCGAAAGTGGCTGTTGTTCAGTCGCCGGTTTCTTCTTGTTGCAACCGGTGGCCAATAAAGCCAGGGCAATTATGCCCAGAGAAATCGTCAATAGCTTTCTCATTTATCCTTCTCACCTCCTTGAATATTTTTCCCAAGATAATAGACCAAAAATTCAATGATGTCAATTTTAATTGATAATTGACTTTCAGACACACAGGGCAGAGACTGAAATCTACGGGTGGCATGGTTCAAAGGGATGGGTCATCTTATGCTATACTCTAAATGCACCTGGTGCAGTTTTCACCGGGATCACCTGAGGGAAATAAATATGGAACAGTGGTATGAAACACTATTTGAAAATTACGCACAGAAATATGACAAGGAGTGTTATGTTCAAGGAACAGCAGGAGAATGTGATTTCATAGAAAAAGAAATCAATTTTGATAAATCTTTAAAAATAATAGACATAGGATGCGGGACAGGCAGGCACTCCATTGAATTAACAAAAAGAGGATACGGGGTGACGGGAATTGATTTATCCGATTCCATGCTTGATAGGGCGAAAGAAAAGGCAAAATCCCTGAACCTGCAGATAGATTTTCAGAAACACGACGCCAGGAAATTGCCGTTCAGGAATGAGTTTGACCTGGCAATTATGCTGTGCGAAGGTTCATTCCCCCTGATGGAAACGGATGAAATGAATTATGGAATACTGAAAAATGCAGCCGTCTCCTTGAAAACTCCGGGGAAATTCATTTTCACCACGCTCAACGGGTTATTCCCGCTGTTCCACTCGGTGAAGGAATTCTGCAAGCCAAAGGAAGAGGGGAACACAATCTGCAAGAACAACACCTTTAATTTGATGACGTTCAGGGACCACAATACTGCAGAGATTGAGGATGACGCGGGGAAAAAGAGAATAATAAAAAGCAACGAAAGGTATTATGTGCCGTCGGAAATAGCATGGCTGTTAAAGACTCTGAGTTTCCGGAAGATTGACATTTACGGGGCAAAGCTCGGGGCATTCTCACGGAATGATGAACTTACAACTGATGATTTTGAGATGCTGGTTATCGCTCAAAAGTAGCCATTTCCCGGAAACCACCGATATTGAAATTCACCAGGACAAAAGATATAATACATAAGATATAAATACCCCGGAGGGTTAGCCTAATTGGCAAGGCAGTGGATTTGAAATCCTGATTCAGCCAGAACTCATACAGAGTATGCCTGAAAAAATTGACAATCAGAGTTTTTGCGAGTATATTTTAATCGAAGATTCAGATTAATTATGAAATATACACAATATTTTTTATATGTCCGGAATAGACCTGATAGAGCCTCTATTAAGGAAGAATGGATTGAACGGGCTGTAAACAACCCTATGCGTACTGAGATACAGTCGGACGGAAGAATAAGGAAATGGGTAAAAATAGAAGAAGAGGGCAAATATCTCAGGGTTATAATACTGCAGGATGGAAAAACTGTGCATAACGCTTTTTTTGATAGAAGTTTCAAAGAGGACAAATCATGAAGATAAAATATTTTTCCGATACAGATACTGCTCTTGTTGAATTTGCCGATAAATCAGTTAAAGAAACACGTGAAATATCTGAAAATATTTATGTTGACCTGGATATAAAAGGCAACCTTGTAAGCATGACGATAGAACACGC
>CAYOFY010000133.1:0-2465 GCA_964403465.1 uncultured bacterium | reverse complement strand
GGTTTATAACTTATAGGCACCTCGTAAATTCTATAACCTTTTTTTGCAACCCTGGCGGTCACTTCCGGACAGAATTCAAAGCCGTTACAACAAAGGTTTGTCGATTTAATAATATCCGCCCTGAACATCTTGTAACAGGTTGGCTCATCTGTTATTCTCGTTCCATATAGCAGATTTGCAAGCAATGAAAGGAACCTTCCACCCAAATAAAAGGAGAGGGATGACTTCTCACCCTTGCCCAGAATTCTTGACCCATAAACCACGCCTGCATTTTTTTCTTCCATGACCTTTAACATCTTAAGCCAATCCATAGGGTCATATTCCAGATCCGCATCCTGTATAACCACTACATCTCCCCCTGTTTTCTTCAGTCCTTCCCTGATCGCTGCTCCCTTTCCCTCGTTTTTCTCCTTGAGGATTATTTTTATTTCTTCTTGTCTTTCACTATCCCCCAACCACTTTCCACCAATCACCTGTTTTAATATCTCACTCGTGCCGTCGGTACTACCGTCATCCACAATTATTATCTCCTTTTCCACGGGTACGGCCTGTACCCTTTTGAGTATTTCAAGGATGGTATTTCTCTCGTTAAACGCCGGAATTATCACCGATAGTTTCATGGCGAGATACCTCTTTTTACCATATGACGGGTTTTCTCAACCAGCCAGAAAAAACCATAGAAGGCAAGTATTATATAGAACGGTTCAAGCGGTACCCTGTATCTTATGGACGCAAGAAAAATCATATGAAAAATTGTAAAAAAAACAATAAGCGAATGTATAAACTGCGCCTTCTTGTTTCTTAATGAAAGGAAAAAACCCAAAACAAAAAACGGAAGCATTATTCCGAAACTCATGACACTGATTACACGGTATAGAACTTTGGTAAATTCAGAAGCGTTGGGAACAACGTTCCAGAAACGCTTAAACTTGTTCTGTAAAAGCCACATGAACCTTCCGGGATTTGAGCGGATAACCTCAACCGTTTTTTGGAAAAGGAATTCATCCCTTTTTATTTCTTCAACACCCCCTATATTTTCCGGGAAGTACCTGCACGGACCCCCATCCGAAAATGGATTATTGCCTTCCCAGAATACCCATCCACCCATGGTAGTGCCTGGCACAAACTTGTTAAAAACCACATAGTTTCTTATAACCCACGGACTTACTGTTGCGGTGAAAAATGCCATTATTAAAACTATTTTCTTAATCCTTGCCGCCAGTTCTTCCCTGTTTACGAGAATATGGAAAAATGATACGGGAAGATATAACTGCATTATCGGCCTGCATAAACCCGCAAGCCCCAGAAAAATAGCTGTCCTGGCGCATGCCGAAATTCTGTCCGACATGGAAATAAAAGAATAGATAGTTATCACCGTCAGGAAAATGAAAAGTGTTTCTGTAAGAAGGAATCCGTTATAAAAAATAAAGAACGGGTACACGGATGCAGCTATTCCAGACCACAGCCCGATTCTGGGGGAAAAGATTTTCTTGCCTGTGAGATAGATAAGACAATTACTGAAAGCGGATATAATACACTGGACAATTCTAACCGCAGGAAGATTGAACTTCAGAAAATAGAGCACGCTCAGCAACAGAGGGTATAAAGGAGGACGGAATCCTTTCAACCCCTCGCCTGCAATAAGACCCCTGCCGGCAAGAAAATTTTCCACCATCCGGTAGTACTCAAACTCATCGTCAAAATAGAACCTGTTTTTCAGTGTGAATACAAAAATAACACGGATCAGCAAACTGGAAAAAAATAAAATTAGAAGTATCTTCCTGTCAGACAATCTTTCCATATTTTTATCCTGAACGTCAGAAAACTGTTATGTCCGTAAACTCCTGTTCTTGACATCGTATAAACACCGCTTTTAATGCGTTTTTTCACCCCTGGAGTAACAACCGCCCCCTTATACCCGGCTTTCTGCACCGCTTCAATTGCCCCTTCGTCGAAATCGCCGTACGGATAGCAGAAAATCTCTGCTTCTTTTCCTGTCCTGTCTTCTATCGTCTTCTTTGATTCTGAAACTTCGGCCCATAACTTATCCCATGCGAGTTGCGGCAAATGAGGATGTGAGAGAGAATGGGAACCAAACACAACTCCGTCTGCTGACATCTCCTTGACTTCTCCCCAGTTTAAAAACCGGTCCTTCTCTTCATCCTCGTACCTTGCGAATATCTCCTTTGTACCTATATAATTGACTGTCAAAAATATAACCGGCTTTATACCAAGATTTTTCAAAACTGGCAATGCATACCACAGATTGTCGGCATATCCGTCATCAAAGGTTATCAAAAGAGATGCCCGCCTGGAGTTTGAACTTTTTGACAGGTATTCTCCCGGACAGGCCTTTTTAAAGCGCCGAACGAGCAGATATTTCATCTGCCTCTCAAAATCAGCAGGAGATACGGTCAGTGCATCTTTACCTTTATACCACGGGTTTATCCTGTGATATGCCAGTA
>CAYOFY010000132.1:0-2481 GCA_964403465.1 uncultured bacterium | reverse complement strand
GTATTGTAAGGCGTCTGGTCCCCCACACCCAGTATAAAACCGCCTCCTTCCTTTGCGGATTCCATGCAGCGAAGCACGTCTCTTTCCACATCCTGCGGGGAGCCGTTCAGCATGACTGTAATGGAGTTTACGTTGCCTCTCAGCGATATCCTGCCTCCGAATGTTCTTTTTACTTCCGCAAGGTCAACGTCTCCAGTCGGCGGAGATTCCAGTGCGTCAAAGCCGTCCACTCCCATTTCAGCTGTTATGGGAAGCATCTTCCGGGACTTTCCGCACATGTGGTATTGCACAGGTTTACCGTGCTTATGTGCGGTTTTGCATATTGCCCTGCCGAACTCAAGGGAATACTCCCTGTGAAATTCCGGGCTGATGACGCTCATGGAGGTGCTGGACCCGCCGATTCCTATGGAATCAACCGGAGTATTTTTCAAAACGTTGTCCACGAGAGCCGACGCATATTCGGTATATGTCTGGAAAAGCGGCCTGATGATTTCCTTTAAATCGCAGAGGTCCATTATAACATCCTGCAGGTTTCTCAGACTGTTCCACCAGTCAACCGGCGTTGAAATCCAGAACCCTGTATGCGCCCTCTCACCGATTTCCTTGTAAGCTGTAACTATTTCGGTCAAATCCTTTGAATCCGGGTGTTTAAGAAGTTCCAGGACTTTGTCCTTGTCTTCCTCAGGATTTCTGACGAAGTGTTCGCGGCATACGACAGGCGTCTTCCTGCCGATACTGTAAGTTGCTGCAATATCCCCTTTTTTTGTGTGGATAATCCTTCTGTAAAGGACTTCATCAGGGGTTTCTTTAAGGATTCTCATTTCCTCCGGTGGGTCGTGTCTTGAAAGATTCTCGCCAAGATGCAGAAAACTGTCTGCACCAAACCTGTCGTGTTCTGTTTCAACCCTTGCTTTCCACAGGGGAATTCTGTTTTTCAGAAAAAATTGTATATAATCCCCTCCGTAGTATTTTACCGGAACCATTTCGCTTAACCCCGGTGTTACCGGAACCATGTCAGGTTTTCTATTTTTCATGGCTGTCGTGATGCGTTCTTTGGAGGTCATGAAATGTTCTCCTTCCAATAAGCCGTTTCTTCGGCAGATGCACCGTATATTTTTACAGAAAAGATTGATAATTTCAAATTTTCATAAAGAGATGCTTGACAAAAAAGGCAAGAAAGTGTAAAAAGAGACGATAAAAAAAAGCATTCCTGCAAAAGAGAGGAGGGTAGTCATGAGGAATTTCAGAATTCCGCTCTTGTTAACGGTGGTTGGATTACTATTCGCGGTCAGGGGAGTTTTTGCGCAGACATTAACCTATTTCAAGCCCGGTACCGACCCCGACGGTTTCAGGGGGATAAAATGGGGGCAGTCTTTTGACAGCGTTATCCAGGAGATGGAGTATATGAAAACCGACCCTGGAAACAATGACATAAACATATACAAGAAGAAGGATGACAGGTTGATGATAGGAGACGTTGAACTGTCAAAGATAGAGTATTATTTCTGGAAAAACAGGTTTTACAAGGTGATCATTTATTCCGAGGGATTCTCTAACTGGAAGGGTTTGCAGGAAGGAACCTTTGAAAGATTTGGCAGAGGTCTTCAGTCCGAGTCAAAAAAGGAAGAGTACAGCTGGTTTGGAAACACCAGAATGATTCTTTCTTATGATGAAAGCCGGAAACAGGGTATCCTGACGATGTTTTCAAGGGAAATAAGCACCCTTCAGCAGGAGCATGACTGGTAGTCCTGGAAGGAGTCTGACTTTCCCGCTCATCTCCGCAGCGGTGATCTGACACGGTTTTTCATGCACAGATCAAGCATATTTTCTGCAATCCTGTTGGCCCTTGCTGCTTCTTCCGGGCTCGGGAAATAACCTGTGAGTTTGCCTGCACGCACTGATTCCATGAATTGCTTATACTGTACATCCCTGGCTTTCTCGTATATGGGAAGTCTCTGTACCGTGTGTCTATTCCTGGTCAGAATGTCTATGTAAGATATATCATTTTTCCTGTCTGCGATGTTCACACCCAGACTGTAGACTATGCTCCCTTTTTCCCCGTTTATCACTATGAACATTACTGCTCTGCCTTGCCCGAAATGTTCGTATACGCCTGTCAGTGTGCCATAATCGTATATGCCTTTTATCCCGCTGGAAAATTCCATCATGCATGTTGCTGTATCAGGGTAGTCATATCCCTGATGATGGGTTCCCCATGCTTCCATTCTCGTGGGTTCTGCCCCGGCATACCAGCACAGCAGGTCTATCGCATGTATGCCGCAGTCAAATATGATCCCGAGACCGTTCTTTGAATACATGTTGTCCCTCTGCCGGCGGTTCTCGGTACCTTCGGGGTATTTCTGCGGATTTCCCTGGTATCGCAGATATCTGATCTCAAGAATCTTTCCCAGTCTGCCTGAGTCAATGATTCTTTTTATCTCGCGGGTCTCCTTTACGAACCTGTACGTGTAGGTCACCGCA
>CAYOFY010000131.1:0-2635 GCA_964403465.1 uncultured bacterium | reverse complement strand
TCCGTGCTCAATAACTGTATAGTTTACCATACGGACGGTGCGTGATGGGAATGATCTTAAGAAACCTTTCTTTGAGTATCCTGTCGGAAGAAAAGCCAAAATACTCCGCGAAACGTTCAACGTAGATCTTTATCCTCAGCAAATCCCTGCCGTCAGTCTTGAAAACCTTCACTTCTTTTCCCAGCTGATGCACGTCAACACTTCCTCTCACGTATATGACGCCCCCGTGCATCCCCGTTCCAAGGAAGTCGCCAACCACCCGCCTGTCTTTTTTCAATCCCAGAAGGATAATCATGCCGCCTGCCATGTACTCGCCCAGGAAACTCCTCGCGCTTCCACCTATGACGATAACCGGACAGGAATCCCTGTATTCCTTCATGTGTATCCCCACGCGGTAGCCCACGTCTCCCTTCACAAATATCTCTCCGCCCCTCATTGAATGTCCGAGGATGTCTCCGGAATTTCCATGTATGATTATCCTCCCGGAATTGAGAGTATTTCCGGCTCCGTCCTGCACGTTGCCGCTAACGGTTATCTCCGGACCGTCCATGAAAACACCGAGGTCATTTCCCGGAATGCCGCTGACAGCAATCTGCACACCGGTCTTCTTCAGCCCCGCTCCTATATATCTCTGGCCGCAGACGCCCACAAGGGATATCTTCACGCGGCCATCCTCCAGCGCGCTGTTAATCTTCGTGTTGAGAAACCTGTAGTGCATCCCCTCCGCATTTATCCTCATATCTCTATGCCCTCACCTACGACCATGTGCTTCCTGTATTCTCTGGGCAGGACGAGCAGGCCGAAATCGTCGCTCAGCAATTCCTTCTTGAAAGATGAAACATCCACCCTGTCCCTCATGATTCCCGAGAATATGCCGCTCCTTTCAATCCTCCCCATGAATATGCAGCCTTTTATCACATTGTCCCTGAGCACGATCTTCTTGTAGAACCCTTCACCCCTTTTCTCCAAAATCTCATATTCCGCGTCATCCGCCGGAGCGGTTATCCCGAACGAAATGACCGGAATCCCGGCGATGTCAACCGCATTCATGGGAAACATCCCCGTATAAACTTCTTCCCCTCCGGCCATGTTGATTCCGGCAATCCTTCCCTGCCTCGCCGCAACAGGCCATATGGCTATGACGGCATTGCCGGAAAGCAGGCTGTCCATCCCCTCGGCCACGTCACCGGCTGCGTAGATATCCTGCAGGTTTGTCCTCATGTGCGAATCAACGATTATTCCGCGGCTGTGTTTTATCCCGGTCCCTGTTATGATATCAATGTCGGGGTTAACTCCTATCGCTATTACAAGCAGGCCTGTCTCAATCCTTCTGCCTGACTTCAGGAGGATACTCTGCATCACACCTTTCCTGCTTTCAACGGCCGCAACAGTATCCTTTTTGATCACCTCGCACCCCTTGCCTTTCAATGCCTTCTCTATGATTCCCGAAGCCGTGCTGTCCAGGGTTGATGGAAGAAGCCTGTCGGCAAGTTCAATGATAGCGGTCTTCATACCTCTTTCAATGAGCCCCTCCGCACACTTCAATCCTATCAGTCCCCCGCCGAGAACAACACCCCTGTCCATGCCCCGTTCCCTTATGTATCTGACCAGCGCGACGGCATCCGAAAGTCTCGTGAAGGTGAAAACTCCTTTTTTAACGGATTCACAGCCTTCTATGCGCGGCACGAAAGGCCTGCCTCCCGTTGCTATCAGCAGTTTCTTGAACTCGATGGTTCCCTTATTCGTGGTGACCGTTCTCCTGCAAGCGTCAATCTTTTCAGCCCTGGTGTTGAGGAGAAGTTCCACCCCGTTCTCATGGTAAAAACCGCGCTCCCTGAAGGATGTTTCTTTTTCCCTGACCCTGCCCCCGAGATAATATGATATGAGCGGACGCGAATAGTTATGGATATTTTCGTCGGAAACAACGATAATCTTCCCCCGTCTGTCAACCTGCCTTATGCCTTCAATGCAGTTTATTCCGCTCACCGAATTGCCGATTATGAGATACCTGGTTTTCATTTATCCCGAACCCTTCTTGTTACGCTTTCACTGTGAGGGATTTCGTTTTTTGATATCCTTTCCCCGTTAGAGTCAACAAGACATATCGCCTCATTGGGACAATTTTCAACACAGGCAGGGAAGGCATCATTGATGCAGAGGTCACATTTTGATGCAACCTTTTTTCCGGCAAAATCTATCTTTATGACCCCGAGAGGACAGAGCATCACGCACATCCAGCATCCGACGCACTTTTCGCTGTTGTGCAGAACCCTGCCTGTTTTCTTATCCCTGTACATTGCGCCCGTAAGGCAGTTTTCCACGCAGGGGGCATCGTCGCAGTGCCTGCACTGTATGGCGAAGGAGATGCTGCCCTTCTCCTCAAAATATATTCCCGATACCGGTTTCGGCCCCGTCCCCTTGTATGTTTTTATGATATCCTTTGACCTTGAATGACTGGTTATGCAATGAACCTCGCACAGCCTGCATCCAATGCAGTAGTTTTCTTTTATAACAATCTTTCTTGCCTTCTTTTCCATAATCCCTTTCTATAAAATTCCAATATAAAAATAAGTTAACTCCGGCAGTGCCCTGCCGGGCGGTTTCTGAAGCGGGCGTCTGAAGGAGGAGCGGGCAC
>CAYOFY010000130.1:0-2635 GCA_964403465.1 uncultured bacterium | reverse complement strand
CTTGTCATTGCGAGCCCCGTTTCTGGGGCGCAGCCTCCTCCTTCGCATACTTCACGTACGGGTTGTCAAACCTGAGGTCAACGTACTCCCACTTCACCTCATTCTTTGCGCACTCGTCAAGGACTATGCCCAGCTGCTCAAACTTCTTCCGGACATCCTCCTTCACCATGATTATCCTGCGGGAATCCCCCGCAACCTTCAGAACGATTTCTGTCGGCTTTCCGATTATCACGGTATCAATGGCGAAATATCTCTGCAAATTGTTGAAATTATACCACTTTTCAATCTCTTTCAAAACATCCGTTTTCCACGTATCTTCCGCTATCACGCCAGTCCCGTCAAGACTTATGCCGATGACCTTCAGGAACCCTGAAATATCGCCTGCCGGGTCAAGCATCCTGCCTGTCCTGTCAATCAGGAAACCCCGTCCCGCGAATTGAACCACCGCCCACGGCTTGCGAAGTATAACCTCTATCTCAAGCGTGGACGGAAAGACCTTCATCACCCGGCAGTCCTCCACCTCCTTTATCCTCAGTATCTGTTCGCGCAGCCCGTCGGTGTCAAGGAATAGCATGTTGCCGCCGGTCTCCAGTTCCATCAGCCCGGTTATCAGGTCCCGCGCCTGGTAGGGTGTTATCCGCACCTCCTTCAATCTGAACGTATCAATATTCCAGAAGGCGGCGGTAAGAATTCTCTTGAAATTGACGGTGACCAGGACGATTGCGGCGAGAAGGACGGCATACACGATGACCCGTATCTTCTTCTTCCTTTTCGCCCAGACCTGCTGTCTCACCTCACGCTTTCTTTCGTCTGTTTTTTTCATCAGCCCGCTTCTTCGCCAGCCCGACTATCCTCTCGCACAGTTCCCCAAAGGATATTCCCTTCGCCCTCGCCGCGTCCGGCAGGAGACTGGTTCCCGTCAGCCCGGGTATGGTATTCACGTCCAGGATATACGGCACACCGTTTTTCACAATCATCTCCATCCTCGCGAACCCCTCGCATCCCAGCACCCTGTACGCCTTCACCGCTATGGACTGTATCTTCTCAAGCAGTTTCCTGTTCAGCCGGGCAGGTATGATGTGCCTGCTCCCTCCAGCCGTGTATTTCGCCTCGTAATCATAGAACCCGGTCGGCGTCTCTATCTCAATGACAGGCAGGGGCATGGGTTTCTCGTTCCCCAGTATGCCTGCCGTCACCTCCGTGCCCTTTATGTATTGCTCCACGAGAACCTGGTCGTCAAGTTCAAACGCCTCCTTCACCGCGGACTCCAGGTGTTTCCTCTCCCTGACTATCCTTATGCCTATGGTTGAGCCCAGATTTGCCGGCTTCACAACCGCGGGCAGGGAGAACGGAAGCGATATCTTCCCTCCTGCGGTCACCTCAACGAAGGCAGGCGTCGGGAGTTTGTGCTGCATGAGAACCTTCTTCGTGAGGATCTTGTTGAGGCATAATGCAGAGGCGCGCACGCCCGAACCGGTGTACGGGATACCCATCACCTCCAGGAACCCCTGGATAACTCCGCCCTCGCCCATCCCACCGTGAAGGGCTATGAATGCGCACCCGGCTCTCACCGCAAGCATTTTCCTGAAAAAGTTCTTCTTTACCGGGTCAAGCAGGTACACCCTGTGCCCCCTCTTCTTCAGCGCATCCGCCACCGCTCTGCCCGACCTAAGGGATATCTCTCTCTCCGGGCTCTCTCCCCCGTACAGCACCGCTATCCTCATTCAAACCTCCCCACCAACTCAATCTCCGTCTCCAACTCTACATTATACACCTTTTTCACCTTCTCCCTGACAAAACCTATCAGCCTGTAAATCTCCTCCGACTTCGCCCCTCCCTTATTCACTATGAAATTCGCATGCTTCTCCGAAACGCACGCTCCGCCTATGCTGTATCCCTTCAGCCCGCACTTCTCTATCATCTCGCCCGCGAACATCCCTGGCGGGTTCTTGAAAATACTCCCGGCCGAGGGATATTCCAGCGGCTGGGTCTCCCTCCGCCTTTTCATATTTGCCCCGACCTTCTCCTTTATCTCCTCCCTGTCCCCTTTCTCCAGGTTCAGGGTAATGTTCAATATCAAGACCCCTTCCAGCCCGCTGCTCCTGTATCCGAAATCTATGTCCTTCCTGCGCAGTACCTGAACTCTGTTATCAGCAAGCCGCAGTACCTCAATCTCCGCAAGGATTCCCGATATCCACTCCTCCTTGAGCCCCGCGTTTGAAATGACCGCGCCTCCAACAGTCCCCGGTATCCCGGCAAGGAACTCCACGCCGGCAAGGGAATTTTCCACCGCGTTCTTTATCAGTGAGTGTACCGGCGCGCCCGCCTCGCAGATAACCTTCTCCCCTTCAACCTTTACCTTGTTGAGATTCTGCGTTGACAGCACAAACCCCGGGAACCCCCCGTCGCTCACAAGGATATTCGTGGCGTTGCCCATCACCAGCAGCGGCAGCCGGGCCCTTTCCGCGGCAGAAACCGCCGCCTGCGCCTCTTCCCTGTTCGCCGGAGCAACAAAATACCTCGCCGGCCCACCTGTCCTGAAACTCGTCACCGACGAGAGCGGTACATTCTCCTCCACCTTAACCTTCCCCCTCTCCATTCTTTTCCTTTGTCATTGCGTTTTTCTGCTTGTCAT
>CAYOFY010000129.1:0-2639 GCA_964403465.1 uncultured bacterium | reverse complement strand
CAGATTATACTACATGCATAATGAATTTTTCCAATTTTTGCCTTTTCGTCAGGTTAATGCTATTTTATTAGGGGTCAACTGAAAAAATTCCAGGGTTTTTTGCACAATTCTTTCTGGTTTCTCTTTAAAAAACAGATGAAGATTCTGATAGCACCCGCTTCCTTTAAGGGGAGCCTTTCCAGTATTGAAGCGGCAAAGGTGATGAGAAGGGCATGCCTGGATGTATTGCCGTCCTCAGAGATTGTCGTCTTTCCCATTGCCGACGGCGGCGAAGGAACAATAGATGTTCTGAAAGCAATTGCGGGAGGCAGATTTGTTACGGAAGAGATTCATGACCCGATTTTCAGAAAAATCAAAGGCAGGTGGTTACGAAAAGGAAAGACGGCTTACGTTGAAATGGCGCAGGCAGCCGGGCTGACGCTTCTGAAAGAAAAGGAGAGGAATCCCCTGAGAACCACGAGTTTCGGCGTGGGAGAGATAATCAGGAGTGCAATATCCTCGGGATGCAGAGAGATTTTCATAGGCGCAGGGGGGAGCGCAACAAATGATGGAGGGATAGGCGCCCTGACCGCTCTGGGAACAAACTTTTTCGGAAAAGGCGGAAGGAGGATTTACCCTGGTTCCGGGAAGGACCTTGTGGAAATAGAGGGCATTGATAATACAGGATTGATGTCTGGAATTGCGGAATGCAGATTTACGATACTTTCCGACGTCAAAAATACTCTCTGTGGAAAAAAAGGAGCGGCATACGTCTATGCACCCCAGAAAGGAGCGGATAGAAGGGAGGTGGAATTTCTGGACAGGGGGCTGCGGAATTACGGCCGCATGATCCGGAACGCCACGGGTATTGATGTGGTTCATATGCCGGGTGCCGGTGCGGCAGGAGGTATTGCCGGAGGCTTTGCGGTATTTATGTCGGCAGGAATCGTTTCGGGAATAGAGACGATTCTTAAGATGGGACGGTTTGAGGGAAAGATAAGAAAAGCGGACCTGCTGCTAACGGGTGAGGGCAGAATGGATAACCAGACATTGTACGGTAAGGCACCGTCAGTACTGGCACGCCTCTGCAGGAAATACGACGTCCCGTTGGTGATACTTGCGGGGAACGTTGAAAAGGATGTCTGCAGGAACCAGCTCTTTGAAGATGCAGTGATAACGAGCATCGTTCCGGGAATTGTTACTCTTGAGGAAGCGATCAGGAATGCAGGGAGATATCTTTACGATGCGACAGTCCAGGTGCTCAAACCTTACAGGACGCACCATTCCAGATACTGTTCAAAATGAGGAGGATATGTGAAAAATGCTTGCCAGGATACATTCGCTGACAATATGGGGTATTGACGGATATCCCGTTGATGTGGAGGTTGACATAAGTTACGGTATGCCCTCTGTTTCTGTGGTCGGGTTGCCTGACCAGGCAGTCAAAGAAAGCAGGGACAGGATCAAGCCCGCGATAAAAAACTCCGGTTTTGAATTTCCCTCAAACAGCAAGATAGTCATCAACCTTGCGCCGGCGGATATTAAAAAGGAAGGTTCCTACTTTGACCTGCCTATCGCTGTTGGCATACTGGCGGCTGAGGGGCTGATTCCCTTTGAGCGTCTCGCGGAATTTTCTCTCGTGGGAGAACTCGCCCTGGACGGGACTGTGAGGCCCGTCAAAGGTATTCTCCCCATCGCCATAAGACTTTCGGAACTGAAGAAGAAAAAACTTATTGTGCCCGGAGAGAATGCCCTGGAGGCATCCATAATAAGGGAAATAGAGGTTTATCCCGTGAATAACCTGAGGGAGTGTATGGGTTTTCTTGCGGGAAAGAGGGAAATTGAACCGGTTTCCTGCGACGTCAAGAATCTTTTTGAATCCGGGAGGAAGTGCAGCCTTGACTTCAGGGACGTGAAAGGGCAGGCATATGCTAAAAGGGCGATAGAGGTGGCTGTCGCGGGAGCTCACAATATTATCATGGTTGGTTCGCCCGGGGCAGGCAAGACGATGCTCGCTTCAAGGATACCTTCCATCCTGCCGGCACTTACCCTTCAGGAGGCACTTGAGATAACAAGGGTCCATTCTGTCGCGGGGATTTTGAAAGAGGGGATTGTCACCGAGCGACCCTTCAGGTCACCCCACCACACGATATCAGATATTGCGCTTATTGGTGGGGGAAATATCCCCAGGCCGGGAGAGGTAAGCCTGGCGCACAACGGCGTGCTGTTCCTTGACGAACTGCCCGAGTTCCACAGGGACGTTCTTGAGGTACTCAGGCAGCCTCTTGAAGACGGCAGGGTGAGTATTTCAAGAGCAAAAGGCAGGACCGCCTTTCCGGCAAGATTTCTCATGGCGGCATCCATGAATCCCTGTTACTGCGGGTGGTACGGGGATAATGCGAGGCAGTGTCACTGCACACTTGCCCAGATACTCAAGTACAGGAAGAAGGTCTCGGGTCCCCTGCTGGACAGGATAGACATACACATAGAAGTTCCGAGCCTGCCGGCAGGTCTCATGCTCGGAGAACGCGAGGAGGAATCTTCCGAAGCGATAAGGCAGCGCGTGGAAAAGGCAAGGGAAATACAGCAGGAGAGGTTTGAAGGTACGGGGATATTCTTCAACGGGCATATGACCACATCCCAGATAAAGAGGTATTGCG
>CAYOFY010000128.1:0-2648 GCA_964403465.1 uncultured bacterium | reverse complement strand
TCTGCATCCGACTTCTTACGACTGTTCGGAAAGAGGGGAAATGTTTATATTTTGATCATGTTCTATGGAAACTTGAAAAAAAGAACATGCCTGCCGTTCTTTTATGCTATCCTGTATGCAACAAGAAATCTGATTTACATATAAAGTATATCAATTTGAATACGGATCAGGAATGCATTATCCTGCAGTGAGAAACTGTTTGCTCAACGGATAGCCTGCGGAGAAAAAAGATTCTATTATCCTTTGGGCTGTGTTTTCGGCACTACAGAAAATACTGGAGGTGAAAATGGGTTTGTGGAGTTTTATCATCAAGGGCGGTCCGGTAATGATTCCGATTATTTTTTCCGGAGTATTAATTCTGGCGATTATTATTGAACGTCTGGTTTCGCTGAAAAACGCCGAGACGGATAATGAAAAATTCATACGTGGGATTGAAGAACGTTTGCAGAGAAGAAAAATAAAAGAAGCCATAGAATTATGCAATGCCAATGATAAACCAGTCCCACGGATAATAAAAGCGGGCCTGCTTAAGTCGGACAGAAGCAGAGAGGAAATAAAAGAAGCCATAGACGATGCGGCAAATCATGAAATACCCGCGCTTGAAAAATATCTGGCGATTCTTGCAACGATCGCAACCATAGCGCCTCTGCTCGGACTTCTGGGAACGGTTACAGGTTTGATAAGAGCCTTTATGGTTATAGAAGCCCGGGCAGGACTCGTTCATCCGGGCGAACTTGCCGGAGGAATCTGGGAAGCGCTCATTACAACGGTCGCAGGGCTTATTGTTGCAATTCCGTCATATCTGGCTTATAACTATTTTGTGAGCAGGGTCAATAACCTTATCCTGCAGATGGAAAGAAATGCGACAAGATTGATTGATATACTTTTTCTTCTTAAATCTGAGGAAGATGAAAAAACATGAGATTTAATAAACGGTACTCCATAGTCAAGGGAGATCTTAATATTACACCGTTGATAGACATGGTTTTCCTGCAGTTGATTTATTTTATGCTTACATCCAGTTTCATCATGCAGCCCGGCATAAAAATTAATCTGCCGAAGGCAGCAACGACCGAAAATTTACCGAAGAACGAGATAACAGTAAGCATCTCCGCTGAAGGAACAATTTTCTATGACGACCTTCCCGTAACACTTGAGCAACTTGAAAATCTTTTTTACGCAGAAGCGGCTAAAAACGCGGATACGACCTTGCTGATAAAGGGAGACAAAAAGGCGGAATACGGCATAGCTGTTACTGTCATGGACACTGCAAGAAGAAGAGGAATAAACAAGATTGCGGTGGTCACAACGTCCAAATTGTGAAATGGCCAGGGAAAACCATCTTCTGCTGAAAGCGTTTTTGATAAGTTTGTTTATCCACATAGGCAGTATTTCTTTGTTCTCGCTGGCATTGCCCCAGGCCAGTGTTCAAAAACCGATAGAAGTTTCCATACTGCCCCCATCCGCTGTGCAGGGAGAAACCACGTCTGTCAGAATCGCGGCGGCCACTGCAATCCCCAGAGTCGCCGCCTCGAGCGGAAGATTTGCGTTACCCGAGGAAAAAGAAACCATAAAGATTGCTTCGGAGGAACCTACCGGCTTACCGGCACAGAACCTCAACCCCCAGATAGCGAAGAAGTTTGAACTTCCTGATTTCTTCACTGATATTGAGATAGAAGGTCCTATAGGAGAAAGAACGCTCGTTCACAGAGAGACCCTGGAATACCCTGAATGGATGAAGAAGAAGGGGGTGGAAGGGGATGTCCAGATAAAGTTCTGGGTTGACCCCAGCGGGAAGGTCGCCATTACAAACCTTCTTACCTCATCCGGCTCTTCTGAACTTGACATATATGCAGAACAGGTTTTCAGAAAATGGCTTTTTGAACCCGCAAAAACTGATAAGCAAACCTGGGGAATAATAACATTTCACTTTTAGACTGAAATGATTAAAATAGATTTTACTCTGGCCATAACGCTCTATCTGGGGTTCAGTATTATCATTCTGCTTGTATGGATTGTATCCGAATGGAAGAAAAGAGGAGCAGCGTCGGAAATCAATAAGACCGATTCACTGTGGCGATGTCCCATCTGCTTCTACGACTACATAGACAGTTGTTCCGAAAGCATATCAAAATGCCCGAAATGCAGAACCCTTCACAAGAGACAGGAAAAGGTGTAAAATAAAACCGCCGGGGAAAAAACAGAGAAACAAAATCATAACCCCTCACTTGGGAAGATTAGCATGTGAGAGTTCGGGATAAAAGGAGGTGTCATGATAACCGAGATAGGCATAGTTGCGGGAGAGGTATGGCAATATCTTGAGAAATATGCGGAAGCAACGCTTTCTCAAATTGCCTCAGCGATAAAAAGGGAAAGAGATATAGTACTTTTAAGTCTGGGATGGCTTGGAAGAGAAGGCCATGTATTCATTAAGAAAGAAGGGGATGAATATAGAATAACCTTCCAGAAAAAGGGGTAATACATCACATTATCTGCCGTCATTCCTAACTTAATCTCAGAATGTCCTTTATCATGAAATAAATTCAGAATGGCAGGAAAGGCCATTTCTCGTATGGGGGATCGTCTAACGGTAGGACATCAGACTCTGGATCTGAGTGTCTAGGTTCAAATCCTAGTCCCCCAGCTTA
>CAYOFY010000127.1:0-2658 GCA_964403465.1 uncultured bacterium | reverse complement strand
TGGATCGCAATGTCTATGTGATTCCGACCTCGAACCTTGCCCAGGGCTTATATTTTCTGCATAAATATGACCCCTCCCTCGATATTTCCACTCTTTCCGGCAGGTATTTCCAGGATAAAGACGGCATTATGACCATTGAAATAGCAAGGGCTGTGCGAGATAGCGCCACACCTTCGGCAAACATTGAACAGGGGGAATGGATGGCTTTCAGCGATGGTATCCTCGTGGAACACAATCCCGATCTCACCGCCCTTCTGGATAGGCTGATCCGGGATCTCAGGACAACGGAAAAAGACAGGCTGACCATATTAGAAGGGAAAGAAAGGATCCCGCAGATCTACGATTTGCTCAGGATGTTCAGGGCAAGGCTGGATGTGCCCGTTGACTTTATATATGGCGGGCAGGATGCGTTTCCGTTGCTGATTGGAGTGGAGTGATCGAGACATTCTATATAGTTTTCTCCGCAAAGATACTTCATTAAATGTCAATAGGGTTTTGACAGGGCATCGATGACATCCCGTTCACTCATGGCAGGAAAAGTAATTCTTCATTGGCATCCTTTTGATTTATTTTTATTTTGGGGGTTGCTTGTGAAAGATTTTTTGATATTTTTTGGGGGGATTTGCATGAGTGACCGGGGGGCTTGTTGAATAGAGGGCTTATGAAAAACATAGCCTTTCAAAATGCGAAAAACGCTGGTGCTCAAAATGCGAAAAACGCTGGTGCTCAAAATGCGAAAAACGCTGACATTCAGAATGTGAACAACATCGCCATTCAGCAAATGAAAGTCAATGGTAAGCCCTCTATCAAGGTAACGATTCAACTGGAGTTGGAATTTTCCCTGCCGGGCAAAACAATCGAGGAGGTGGAAGGGGCATTCAGGGAGGTTTTCCAGTCTGCCGCCTGCAAGAGTCTGGGAAAGTACCTGGAAGCGAGAGATTCCGCAATCGTGTTTGAAGAGAGCGGCACCGATGAGCGTGAGATTCGCCATACTTATCACAACCGACATTTGAAGTTGAGTTACGGGAATGTATATTTCAATTATCGCCAGATAAAGAAGGGGGGTGGTCATTGCAGTCCTTTATTGCTTGAATTGGGCATAAAAGATAAACAGAGAGTTGTGAAGAGTTCTTATGAAGACGCCTTTTGTGCTTGCGCTAAAACCACATTTCGCAAGGCGCGGGTGGGAATTGCCAACCCTCTGTCTCTTGGCGGGTTGCACGAGGGATTCCAGGAGATTGTCGGGCAGGAGCGCAAGGATGAGATGTCGGCTCTTGAATATTTGAAGGATGTAGGATATTCTCCCCCATCGCCGCCCTCGGATGTAGCTCGTGTGATGGACGACGGCATCTTTATTCGTGAGCGGGTTCTTCCGGGTCGTGGGAAGGGTCAGAAGCAGGAGAAACGCCATCATATGGAGGTTCAACTCACCCGCTGTGATTTTGCCGCCGGCGGTGAGAAATACTGGTCTTATCCTCCCTTCGTGTATGCAAGCATAGAGCCTGCCGGTGAGCATATTTCGCACGGAAGGACATACCTCGATGTGCATACCGGGCTTAGCCTTTGTGGGGCGGTGATTCACATATCGGACGCAAAGGCAAATGGTAATCGCCATTGCAAGGAATATAATCCCAATGCGGTATGGCTGTTGGACTGGTATCATCTCGGTCGCCATGTCGGTGTTTTGTCCAGGGTTTCCAGGAAGTTGAGGGATGAGGTATGGGGCTTTCTCAGTGTGGAGCGCTTTGATGAAGCGGTTTCTCTTTTGAATAAGACTCTTTCTGATATGGAGAATCTTCGATCTCCCGATTATTCCTGCGACAATATATTTTTATCCGACCTTGGGAAGAAAAGCCTGGATTGGCTTGGGAACAGGAAAAAAGACCTGACCGACCTTATCGGATATCTTGAAAATAATCGTGACGGCATATACGGTTATCTTAAACTTGTGGGAAAGATTCCTGTGGAGCATATGCCTTTTGGAAGCGGTCAGATAGAGCGCGCCTGCGGGTTCTTGATAGCCCATCGTATGAAAGGACACGGTAAGGCGTGGAAGAGAGAAGGGGGAGGCAATATGGTCTGTCTCTTAACTAAATTATACCGGGGAACTGTCAAATCAGAAACCCTTGAATCCGCCAAAGAAGAATCGAAATGGTGGGAGGAACTTCAATCGAAACCCCTGCCCTCCGCCGGCGGCACGAAAACCACCGAAGGAAGGAAGAGCAAGAAAGGGGCGGTTTACGCCAAATCTGCGAGTATCTATCCTGCGACCGTTTCGCTCCCGATATTAAAGGGCGGCAAGAAAGGTGAGCCTGAATATTGCAAGTTGAAATATCATCAAACAAGCCATTTGGTGGGAATATGAGTAATAATGAGAAGGGAGTTGATGCCGGAACCAGGAATGGCTTATAAATCCGCAAAATGGTCTTCGTCAGATAAAAAATTTATTGGCATATAACTGCTGGCAAAACAAGTCTGCCTGATTCTCCTGTTCCTTAAATATGAATTGTATAAATATAACATAAAATTATAAAAGCATGAATTCAGAAATAACTGTAAAATAAAGATTTCATGTCATTTGTGAACGGGATGTGCAAAGAATTCATCCCGTTCACTCATGGCAGGAAAAGTAATTCTTCATTGGCATCCTTTTGATTT
>CAYOFY010000126.1:0-2661 GCA_964403465.1 uncultured bacterium | reverse complement strand
CTAATTGAAATCGGGGTGGATGCACTGAATCCTGTCCAGTTAAGCGCCGCCGGAATGGACATAAAATACCTGAAGGGTGTTTTCGGAAGGGAGATAGCCTTCTGGGGCGGGGGAGTTGATACACAGACCGTACTGAACAGGAAGGAACCTTCGGAGATTGAAGAATACGTGCTGAGAAACGTTGAAGTTCTTGCAAAAGACGGCGGTTTTGTATTCTGCCAGGTTCATAACATTCAACCGGATGTGCCGCCTGAAAATATTGAAGCCATGTATAAGGCCCTTGACAGATTTTCAGTTCGAACCGGAGAAAAAGCTGAGAGATGTGGAAAGGAGAGGAGAGATTACGATGGACAGGAAAGAAAAAGGTTACGTATGGGTGATACCCGACGGGGACCTGCCGCCCCCGGGAAAGGGAAAGCTGAAAGGGCATGAGTCTCTCATAATACTGAACGCAGGAAAGAAGAAGGCCGATATTTCAATAGATATATATTTTGAAGACAGGAAACCCGTTAAGGGGATAAAAGATACGGTGGAGCCGGAAAGGGTAAGGTGTTTCCGTCTTGACAGGCCGCTCGGCAAGCAGGAGTACCGGATACCCTACGGGCAGTATGCAATGGTCATAAGAAGTGACGTGCCTGTTGTGGTTCAGTTCGGCAGGGCGGACGTGCGCCAGCCTAACCTTGCATACTACTGCACCATGGCCTATCCCTTGAGATAATCAGGTTTGCGGGAAAACCAATGGACAGAAAATTTCCTGAACGTGCCATACATCTTGATTTCCACACAATGCCGGGAGTATATGATGTGGGAATTGACTTTGACCCGGAAGAATTCGCGCTCACTCTCAAGAAAGCCTGCGTGGATTATATAACCGTATTTGCCAGGTGCAACCTTGGTTTTGCATACTACCCGACAGAGAAGGGTATAGTTCATCCCGGATTGAAAAAGAAGGACCTCCTTGGGGAAATGATATCTGCCTGCCACAGTGAAGGCATACGTGTGGCCGCATATTTCAATGCGGGGTTAGACCACGAACACGCGCTGCTTCACAGGGAGTGGTGCAAGGTCAACAAAGACGGGCAGGTGGCAGAATTACAGAGCATGGGGCATTTTTTCAGGAAAATGTGTCTGAATAGCGGTTACAGGGACCATTTGCTCGGGATGGTTGAAGAAGTACTGGGCAGGTATCCCGTTGACGGCATATTTCTTGACTGTTTCAACCTTTCACCCTGTTACGGCGTTGAGTGCCTTGACGGGATGAAAAAACTCGGGATGGATGTCTCTGACGAAGAACAGGCGAGAAACTTCTGCTGGCTTATGACCGAAAGATTTATGAAGGATGTCAAAAACCTTGTTTTCGGCAAGAACAAAGATGCCTTTCTCTATTTCAACGGCCTGCCTTACAGCAAACAGCCCACGCACATAGAGTTGGAGGTTTTGCCCACGGGCGGCTGGGGATATGATGCGCTTCCATGGCTGATAAGGTATGCGCGTACACTCAAGAAACCCCTTTTCACCATGACAGGAAGATTCCACAAATCCTGGGGTGATTTCGGAGGATTGCGTACCGAGCACTCGCTACTGTTTGACCTCTATAACTCAGTGGCAAACGGGGGAACCTGTTCCATCGGCGACCATATGCATCCGAGAGGAAGGCTTGAAAAGGAGGTATACAGTCTTATTGGAAAGGTATACTCCAGGACAAAGGAACTGGCAGATTTTACGCTAGACGCCACTGCCCTGGCCGATGTTGTCGTTATTGAACCCTGCCTCGCCATGGTTCCCGGCCATGACTGCGATTTCTCAAGCATTGCGGGTGCATCCAGGATGCTGATGGAACTCAAGTACCAGTTTGACGTAAGCGATGGGAAAGGAGACATCTCCGGGTACGATGTTGTCATACTGCCTGACCATGTTTATATAAACCCTGTTCTGAAAAAGAAACTGCAGGCGCATCTTAAAAAAGGCGGCATCATAATAAGTTCGGCGTTTTCGGGGCTTGATAAAGAGAAGAAAAGGTTTACTCTCAGCGAATACAGGATTTCCTTTGAGGGCGAGGAGGTTAACAACCCTTCGTTCTTCAGCGCTGACGGGGAGATATCCGGCGGCCTGCCGGATATGCTGACAGCCGTATATGAACCCGGTGTTTCAATCAGGATAAAGAAAGGAGCCAGGGTGCTTGCCAGACTTTTCAAGCCTTATTTTAATGTGCGCTCCTGGGACTGGCGGCACGAAAACCTTTACACCCCTCCGGAAAAAGATACGGAAAGACCTGCCCTGGTCCGTTGTGGAAACATATTCCATTTCAGTTTTCCTGTTTTCAGGGGATACTTCAATGATGCTGTGGTCGCCTATAAAACACTCCTTGGAAACTGCCTGAAACAGGCTTATGAACCCCTGATAAAATATGAAGGGCTGCCCTCTTTTGCCCAGGTTACTGTGACATCCCAGAAAAGCAGGCGTATTGTACACATACTCTCTTATCTCCCGGAACTGAGAGGCAAAAAGATGCAGGTTATTGAGGAACCCGTTTTTATAAAGGAGGCGTATATAGGTTTGAGGAGACAGGGGAGAAAAACCAGAAAGGTATATATTGCGCCTTCCGGTGAAAAATTAAGGTTTAAAGTTGAAAAAAATTATATATGGGTTAAACTATCTGAC
>CAYOFY010000125.1:0-2678 GCA_964403465.1 uncultured bacterium | reverse complement strand
TGGATAACCCCAATAGTTTACAATTTTTCTGACGGTTGTCAATTATATTGTTGTCTTTAAGAAAATTCAATATTCTAGTATAATAGGAAATAAAAAAGCCATTTGAATATGACAAGGAGATAGGATATGAAAGTTACGATAGTGGAAATTCGCGTGAAGGAAAGAAATGTTGATGGTTTCATCAGTGCCACTCTTGACAATCACAGGGAATCCGTAAAGGAACCCGGTAACCTCAGATTTGACGTATTGCAGAGCATTGATGACCCGACAAGATTCACGCTGTACGAGGCATATGAATCGGACGAGGCCGTTGCCGCTCACAAGAAAACGGCGCATTATTTCAGGTGGAGGGAAACCGTTGAGGATATGATGGACGGTCCGCGCAAGGGCATGGCCCAGAGGGTCATCGCGCCCCTGGATATCTCTCTCTGGTAAGAGTCGCTCATAAGAATATGGACAATAACAGGAAAAGAGGGTTCACGCTTATTGAAATTCTTGTTGTCATATCTATTATTGCAATTCTTGCCGCTTTGCTCCTGCCAACCCTGAGCAGGGCAAGGGAACAGGCAAGGAGGACGGTCTGCATAAACAATATCAAGCAGATAGGCCTTTCGGCTTACATGTTTGCTCAAAACAGGGGTGGTTCTTCCTTCTACGAGGATGAAACGACCAACGATATCTGGCGTTTGAACAGCAAGGTATCCCTTGGCATATTGATTCCCGATTTCGTAACAAATACGCGGATTCTATACTGCCCCAGCCAGAAATACTATAGAATGGACAACCCGGATTTCGGCATTCAGAATTTTGGGAAGGACGGATTGACCAGCAGAAGCAGTTATTATGTGAGGGGTTCCAGGGAAGTCAATGACACTGCAGGGAAAAAGGCATTGGTAAGCGATGTTGAGTTCCCGGAAGATGGCAAGACTTCTCATAAAAATGGAGTTGTTGCGGGGTATAGCGACGGTTCCGTGAGGTGGGTGAACAATGCAAGAAGATACGCAGGGGATACGTGGACTGATTACTGGAAAAGACTGGATGAAACCCCGTGATTTATCCACATTTTGGAATCCCGGGTAGGACAGGATGAAATCTAACAGGAAATGGTTGGTTCTTTTCTCCGGACTTATGTGGAAATGGTGGACGGTACCTGCTTCGGTTGATAATATACCCCTGTTGCCAATCATCAAGAATAGCGACCGAATTCTCGTCCTTGCTCCGCATCCCGACGACGAGGTGCTGGGAACAGCAGGCGTAATTCAACAGGCCAGGGCAGCCGGTGCTCCCGTGAAAATAGTTTACCTTACAAACGGGGACCATGACCAGATAGTATTCAAGATTGATATGCGTCGCATTGTTCTCCCTCCGGAGAGCTATATAAAAATGGGAGAAAAACGGCGACAGGAATCAATAAGGGCAACTGCCATCCTGGGGCTGAAAAGGGACGACCTGTATTTTCTCGGATACCCTGATTCCGGCCTCATGGAAATATGGAAGAGCCACTGGAATGATGCGCCTGTTTTCCTGAACCGTCTAACGGGTGCGCGAAAGGTGCCCTACGCCGACAATTTTTCGTTCGGTGCCCCCTATAAGGGTGAAAACATCCTTGAAGACCTGAGAAAGATTCTCAAGGAGTACCGGCCCACGAAGGTTTTCGTGACGGCCCCGGTGGACACGAACGTTGACCATGAAGCGGCATTCTGCTTTCTTACCGCGGCATCGCTCAGCCTTGCTCCCGGGATTCCCGAGCCAAAGGTCTTCCTGTATCTTGTCCACCAGGGAAACTGGCCCAGGCCTTACTATTTCCACCCCGGACTGCCCCTGCTTCCTCCAGAGAATCTCGTGCGCAGCGATTTCAGGTGGTATAGATTGCCGATGAACGAGGAAGAAGTTTACAGAAAGTATCAGGACATACTCCAGTTCAAAACCTCAATGCTCAGGGTCCGTTACTATCTGTGGACGGCTTTTGCACGGAGAAACGAACTCTTCGCCACACTGCCAACGCTTGAGCTGAAAAAAACCGGTACAGATTCATCAGCCGACTGGGAGTCCGCCGTGAAACTCTACGGCAGGGGTATAAGCGAAATGGAAGAGCAGCCAGAATTGCAGGTGGATCTGAGCAGTGTTTCTTATATCAAAACAACCGGGGGTAAACTTCTTGTGAGGGTTACCTTGAAGAAGATACCTCCGTTGAAGACAGGAGTATCGCTATACTTGTTTGGATTCAAAAACGATGTACCCTTCAGCATCATGCCGAAAATCAGGGCAACTGTAATGCCACTGTCAAAAGTCATGGCCTACGATGGCCTGGACAATGTTGCCAACTCGGGAATAAAAGCAACGGGCGGCAAGGATGTTCTCTTGTTTGAAGTCCCGCTGACTGAACTCGGAAACCCGGATAAGATTTTCACGTCGCTGCGGGTACACAGGGGCGAGTTATCCCTTGATGCCACGGCTTGGCACCTTCTGGTATTGAAATAACTGTTTCCGTGTGTTTCATGCATGGAGAATGGAAGGTTTTGTGACATATGGGATCACGAATATTGAATTGCCATGCCTTGCGAAAAGTTCTAAAATATTTAACCTGGAAGTCAGGCCCGTGTAGCTCAGCGGCAGAGCAGCGCATTCGTAATGCGCGGGTCGACGGTTCGAGTCCGTCCATGGGCTCATTCAATCTT
>CAYOFY010000124.1:0-2723 GCA_964403465.1 uncultured bacterium | reverse complement strand
TCAATACTTGCGGGAAGGTCTGTATTTGTTGTAAGCGTGCGGATACCTCTTGCCAGCATATCTTCCATGCGGCGTACCTGCAGAGCAAATCCTATACCCCTGCCCCGGTATCTCCTGTCAACCACCATCAACTCGGTCTTTGCTTCCGTATGGGCCAGCATCCTGTATCCGCAGAATCCTGCCACTTTGCCGTCCAGTTTTGCAACGTAATAATTCTCGTAGGTCAGCCCGGGCATTTCGGGAGAAGGGATGTTGTGCATGTTCGCCTGTTTCAGCAAGCGCATGATTGCCGGCCTGTGGTTTTCCCTCGCTTTTTCAATAATCAGTTTCATGGTTTGCCCGCGCTATTGAGCTTTCTTGCCAGGTTTTGTATGGAATCGTCCCGCTTCCAGTAACCCGGCTCTGTCTTCCATTTCGCGCCGAGTTCAAAATCAAATGATACCGGAGTCCACGCCACTCTCCCGCTGATGTGATAGTTGGTCAGTTCGCCGAAGTATACCCTCCCGTTAACCGAGTAAAGGTCAACCCTTATGGCGTCAAAATATGCGCCCAGCGACTCAGCCACCCTGACCATGGATTCCAGATTTTCAGGCCTGGGCTTGAATTCGCCGGGCTTTAGCCTCCCCTTCACGTCAAGGTGTTCCCATTCAGGCGTATAATAGGAAAGGTTTGCCTGGTTGAACCTATCGTAAATAACCTGGATGAGATGACACCTGCCGTGGAAAACAAAAAACTTGTAATCGCTGGGTAATCTGCCGTCGCTGTCGCGAAGAAGGCCTTCAATAACTATCTTCCGCGCTATCTTCTGGTATGCCCATTCGTGTCTCAGGTAGCCGAACGGCCGGCTCAGCCACTCGTTGCACGTTTCTATAATCTTCCGGCGGTCAATCACGCTGTCTTTTTCAATGATCAGGTGCTTCTTGGAGGCGTGGTTGGGCTTGATGATGAATTCGTGCGGCAGGTCATCAAAAGGTATGGTTTCAGGCCTGTCGGTCACATGAAGCAGGGGTACCAGAACCTTTTCCGCTTCTTCTCTCCCGAGAATCTCGGTCACATACCGCCTTACCCTGTACTTGTCGGCAACTATGGGCATGAGAGGGTTGCGGTCGTATATCTTCTTCCACACTATCTTCTCGGTAAAACTCCGCGGGTTTTTCAGGTTGAGTTCATAGCCGGTTGTCCTTTTGAACTTTTTCCTTTCCTTGCTGTAACCCGTAATCCTTTCGCGCAGATTGAAAAACATTCCCGCGAGGAAAAATCCCGGCGAATATATCGTAATCCTGTTCATGGTGATATTGTACGGTCAAACCGTTTTCCAGCAAGATATTATATCAAAACGACAGTTGCTTGAGAAACAGGGTTTTTGACTTAAACGGGAATGCGTGGAAAAATCTTATTGCGAAAACATGGAAAAGGAACTTGCGGAGAGGATAAGACTTTATGCAGTGAAATCAGGGTTTGCCGCATGCGGAATTACGACCGCGGAGGATTTCCCCGAGTATTCAACGGCGCTGTCCGGCTTGATAAGAGAATTCCCTGAAACAGAGCACCTTTATGAGCCGATGCACAAACGCGCGCGGATAAGAAAGAGATTCCCGTGGGCGAGGTCAATCATCGTCTGCATAAGGCGCTACGGGAAATATAAAATCCCGGTGAGCGTCAAAGGGCATATCGGGCGGAATTACCTTTTTGACTGCAGGATACCGGAGAATCCCGACCACGTGATGTTAAAGGATTTCCGGGAATTCCTGAAGGCCTCGGGCATGAAGGTGAGGAAGGGAGGAGTTCCTGACCGGTTGGCCGCGCAAAGAGCAGGGGTTGCGGCTGCAGGCAAGAACACCTTCGCCTACAGCGGTGTCTGCGGTTCGTGGATGAACATAGTAACCTACCTTGTGGACGCCAAACTTGAACCGGACAATCCTTCAAAACCGACCTCTCCCTGTCCTCCGGACTGCAGGAAATGCATTGAGGCGTGTCCGACAGGCGCGATAGTAAGACCTTATGTCATGCGCATGGACAGGTGTATTGCATACCTTACCTACGGAGCGCCGCTCCCTCTTGACCCGGAACTGGAAAAGAAGATGACAGGGTGGCTCTACGGCTGTGATATCTGCCAGGAGGTATGCCCCCTGAATGCATCCGCATGGGAAGAGAAAGAACGTCTGCCGTATCTTGAAAAGATATCAGGACTGCTCACCCCGCAGGCGTTGAGTGTCATGGATGTGCAGACTTACAGGGATGTTGTACACCCCCTTTTCTATTACATCCCGACCGAAGATATCGGACGCTGGCATGCGAACGCAAGGAGGGTGTTGTCGTCAATGGCTGCCATGCCGTGAAGTCCTGCGGTAGTTTGTGGGGGTCAATCCGGTAATCTTCTTGAAACTGCGGTTGAAAAGATAGAAATCGTCAAACCCAACCCTTGAAGATATCACCTTTACCTTCATATCTTCATTTTCTTCAAGGAGTTTTTTTGCCTCTACTATCCTTCTCTGGATTATGTAGCGTTTCAATCCCAGCCCTGTCTCTTCCTTGAAAATATGAGAGATACGGCTTGCAGACAGGGAGAAAATTTCTGCAATATCGGAAAGAGACAGATCCCTGGTGAAATTCTGTTCCAGGTGGGCTATTATTTTCTCCGTCATCGGATTCTGCTGAACAGGGGTGTTTTTTCTTGAAGCGCATCTTTTCGTTATGGAAAGGAACAGCATTATTTCAGAATT
>CAYOFY010000123.1:0-2884 GCA_964403465.1 uncultured bacterium | reverse complement strand
TTCCTGTTTACACGAGACAGGAAATATTGTATAATCCGATATTATGAGAAAAATATATATTTTTCTGTTCACGGTACTGTTCTTCGTACTCTCAGTCTCCACCCGGTCATTCACCTCAAATGCCGGAGATGTTACATCCTACATGCCTGCGGAAGTCAAGTCGCTGATAGATGGGATTTTCTCAGTTAATGCTACCAAAAGGGCAGAAGCCGCGTTCAAACTTGGAAATCTGGGTGAAAAGGCCTATCAGGCAACTCCTTTCCTGCTGAGAATGCTGGATGATAACCTGCCCGTATGGTGCAGATATAACGGGCAGGGAACATGGACAACCCCGGGAAAGGAAGCCGCAAAAGCTCTTGTGGAGATAGGTAAACCATCTCTGCAATACATTTTGCCATTGCTGGAAAACGACCATCCGTATATTTCCATGAACGAGTACATGGAAAGAAACCTGGTATATGCCCTGACCAGAATTTCGGGTTTGAAATACGGCAATGATTTCGGCAAATGGATAAACTGGCTTAAGACACAGCAGTGACGGACTGATGGCAAAGACAGGAATAGAACTACCCTCTGAACAAGAAAATGAAATGCTATGCCCTGGACTTGCCGCCGGAGATGTTTATTACGGTTCCTGTGATATATGACGCAAGGTTGGATACAAGGAAACACACCACGTTTGCCACTTCCTCAAGGGTCCCTGCCCGTCCAAGAGGTATTGAGACTTCTTCGTAGGATTGCCTCAATTTTTCAACACTTATGCCCCTCGTATAGGCCAGTGCCCTTTCGTATTCCGGACTCCTCAAAGCAGTGGCTTCAAGGATACCCGGGGCAACCCCTGCCACCCTGATTCCATACTTCCCCAATTCCTTTGCCCAGCTGCGCGTGAATGAATAGAGCGCCGCCTTTGTGGATGCGTAGATGCTCTGCCCCGCAGAACCTTCCAGACCGCTTTCTGACGAGACATTTATTATCACGCCTTTCGTGCCGTACCTTATCATCTCCCTTGCTGCTGCCTGGGCGCAGAGAAATGCACCCTTCTGGTTAATTGCTATCATCCTGTCAAAAATCTCCTCGGTTATCTCCTCTTTTCCCGCGGGGTCCACGAGAAGGCGCGGAATCAGTATACCCGCGTTGTTTACCAGGAAATGTATCCTGCCATAACTATCCTTCACCTGGCTCATCATCCTGTCAACCTCTGATTTCCTGGAAACGTCCGCCTTTATGAAGGTTATTCCCTTATCTCCGTTTCTGTATTTCTTCCGCAATTTGTCAGCCGTTTCAATACCCTGTCTTTCATCTATATCGGTAATTATCACCCCTGCGCCTGCCTCCGCAAGTTTTGAAGCGACAGCCCTGCCTATCCCGGAGGCACCTCCCGTCACTATGCCTGTCCTGCCCGAAATATCCGCCTTAACCATTTTTCCTGCCTCCTATATTTTCCCCAGAAGCATGAGTACCCCTATGAAAATGAATATAATCGCACCCGTGTATTTTATCACTTCCGGTTTCATATACCTCGCCAGCAGTGCTCCGACAACCACGGTCAGCAAGGTAATAATCATATAGGCGGCAACAGAGCCCAGCCACACGGAAAACGGCCTTCCCGATCTGGCAGAAAGGGCAATTCCTATCAACTGTGTCTTGTCGGCAAGTTCCGCAACAAGGATAGCCAGAAATGCGATACCGAATGTCTTATAATCCATGTCTTCTCTCCTGTTCAAAGAATTATGACTGCTTTTATCACGCCGTCCCTGTACTCCGCAGCCATCTTCAATGCTTCCTCTGTTCTTTCAATCGGGAACTGATGTGTGATAAGTGCGGAAAAGGGAAGTCGTCTCTGCCCCATGAGGTCAAGCGCCAGTCTCGTTGTATGGGCTGACCTTCTTGTGTTTATAATCTGCAGTTCTTTCCTGCGGACGCTGTGTGCATCAAACTCCATCCTGTCATCCTCCGGTATGCCGTAGATGACAGTCCTGCCGCCTATTCTTGCAACCTCGGTGCTCTGCCTGAATGTTTCCTGTTTGCCTGCCGCCTCGTATCCGACATCAACACCCCTGCCACTGGTTTCCTTTCTGACAACATCCGCAATATTCTCTTTCGCAGCATCAACTACCCTGTCGGCACCGAGTCTTTTCGCCATCTCAAGTCTGCAGGGCAGAAGGTCGCTCACAAATATCCTCCTTGCACCGCCCATTCTGACTGAAAACAGGACTGAAAGCCCTATGGGGCCTGCGCCAATAACTGCAGCATCCTCACCTACAGAAAAACCGCTCAGTTGGACACCGTACAAACCTATTGCCAGAGGTTCTGAAAGCACTCCGTCGTTGTGGTCAAGACCTGCAGGAAGAGGGACCAGGTTGTTTTCAGGCATCACCACGTATTCTCTCAGCGCCCCGTCAACGGGAGGAGTCCCGAAAAATCTAACGTCAGGGCACAGATTGGGTTTCCCTGAAAGACATTGTTCGCAAAACCCGCAACTGATGCCCGGCTCTATGGCAACACGCTCTCCTTTTTTCACCGTTCTTACCGCCTTCCCGACATCCATCACTTCTCCGGAGGCTTCATGCCCGAGTATGATTTTGTCTTCCACGACCTGGCTGCCTATCTTTCCATCAAGGTAGTAGTGGACGTCCGAACCGCAGATGCCGACGCTTTTTATCCGCACAAGCACGTCGGTCCCGGTTCTTATCCCCGGAATCGGAATATCCTCTATGGCAACCTTTCCTTTCCCGAGCAGAAATGCCGCTTTCATTCCTCCCCTCCCGTTTCCTGCCAATTCATCCATTTAATTTAAATCTTTTGTCCTCCTGCTGTCAATTCAATTTGCGATGATTTGACTTTTTGCCGATGCGATTTTACAATACAGGGAAATTTTGAAAGC
>CAYOFY010000122.1:0-2971 GCA_964403465.1 uncultured bacterium | reverse complement strand
CGACTCCCCACTTCGGCATTATTTTTCCGTGGGAGAACCACAACGGTCAAAGGGTAAGAGGGAAAAGAATTTTCCCTCGGGTTTTGGCGTCGGGGGGAGGATATTAGGAAGGGGGTGAATATTTAGCGGCAATCTCAGGGTTGTTTCGCCTCTCATTTCCCATTCGTTCAGAATATACCTCGCAATAGTAAAAATGCGGGGCAGGGAATTCTCCCTTGGCACAAGGTAAAGGCATGAAACGCAGGAAGGTATATTTGCTTGTTATCATAGCATTCATTATTACAATTTCCGCGTGTTATTCAATAGCTCGTTTATCCAACCGCGTAAAGCGCATCCCATACAGCAGATGGCCCCAGATTCAATTCAAAGATGTGCGCATTCTCATCGCCTCCGAGCCAAAATACGCCTATCAGGGTTTTGCCGGCGCAGAGGAGAAGGATTTTGATAAGACCCTGATGTTTTTCCCGGGCATAACTTCCGGCACTGTATTTACCAACGCGGACCAGGGATATGGACCGGTAATAAAAGACCTGAAGATAGTATTCCTTGATGCCCGCATGAACGTGCTCAAGGAGGATATCCTCAGGAAAGAGACGGGAAATTCAACAGCCCCTCCCGGAACAGCGATGGTTATTGAGGGGCTTTATCCCTGAGAAACGGATAGCGGAAGCCGCTGGTCCGGAGAAAACCAGTATTTATAAAGAAACAGATTGACAGATAAGTTCCGCCTCTTGCTGTTTGTCGTTGTGAGCCCCGATTCATGGGGTGCGGCAATCTCAGTGCTTCAGAAAAAGCGTCGATTTGAGGGGTAAAGCAGAAAAGCAAAATCATAAACCCCTCACAAGAGGGTATATCAAAGAAGAATTCGGGATAAAGGAGGGAATCATGGAAAAACTGGCTATACACGGAGGACCGAAGGCCAAGACCACGCCGAACATCGCGATGTACCCGGGTGGCATGGAGATAGGCGAGGCGGAAAAGAAGGAGGTCCTGGAGGTTCTGGACCGCAAGTACCTTTTCAGGTACTACGGCCCGAAAGAATTTCCATCCAAGGTTTCCGAACTGGAGAAAAGATTTGCGGAAAAATTCGGGGGGAAACATGCGCTTGCCGTCAACTCCTGCACCTCTGCCCTGATAAGTGCGCTGGTTGCGGTAGGAGCCGGACCTGGCGGCGAAGTTATCGTCCCTGGCTATACCTTCTTTGCCTCGTGCGCTGCGGTTGTCGCGGCAAAAGCCATCCCTGTCATCTGCGAAGTGGACGACACGCTCACGATGGACCCGGATGACATGGAAAAAAAGATTGGTCCGAATACGAAGGCGGTCATAGCGGTTCATATGCGCGGGGTTCCCTGCGACATGGAGCGGATCGTAAAGATATGCAAAAAGCGTGGTGTTGCTCTTGTTGAAGATGCTGCCCAGTCCTGCGGCGGCAATTACAGGGGAAAATATCTGGGCACTTTCGGCGATGTCGGGTGTTTCAGTTTCCAGTACCACAAGATCATAACTGCCGGCGAGGGCGGGATGTGCCTGACGGACGACGATAGACTATACGACCGTCTGATGGCCTACCACGATACCGCCGCCTGCTGGCGTCCTGACAGGTTCGGCATGCCCCGTTACAAAGGGGAGGTCTTCTGCGGCGTCAATTTCAGGATGAGCGAGTTGAGCGGTGCGGTGATGCTTGCCCAGATGGGACGGCTTGACGGACTGCTTGCGCGGATGCGTGCAAACAAGAAACGCATAAAGAAGCAGATAACCGGGCTGAAGGGCATAAGTTTCCGGCGGCTGAACGATGAAAAAGGGGATACCGCAATCTCCCTCGTTTTTTTTCTTGACGATAAAAAGAAAATAAAACCGTTCGTGGAAGCGCTTAACGCCGAGGGCGTTGCCGCCGGCTCAATCTTTGACAAGTCAATACCGGACTGGCACATCTACGCCCACTGGAAGCATATCATGGACAGGGTCACTCCGACACCTGACGGATGTCCGTACACATGCCCTTACCACAGGGGCAAACCTGTTGAATACAGCGAAGATATGTGTCCGAAGACCCTTGAATACCTGTCCCGTTCCGTACACCTTGATATCCACCCGCAATTCACTGCAGAGGACTGCGACATGATTGCAAAAGGGATACGCAAGGTTGCCGAAGCACTTCTGTGAAAAGGGGGATTACCATGGTGAAACTTGATGTCTGCCTGGAAACGGTCTTCACCGGTTTGCCCGTGGAGGAACGGATACGCAGGATAGCCGGGGCCGGATATGACTGCGTGGAGATGTGGTTTCACGACTGCACCTTCAACGGCACAGATTGCGCCGGACCAGCGAAGGATTTCACTGCCATCAGACACACCCTGAAGGATACCGGAGTTACCGTCAATAACCTGGTTGTCAACTCGCCGGACGGCGGGCTCGGCGGTTTCCTGGTGAAGAAGGAAGACAGGGAGAAATATCTTGAAAGACTGAAAACGGTCATGGCCGTTGCTGGGTCAATTGACTGTAAGAAAGCAATCACCTGCACGGGCAACGAGGTTCCCGGGCTGTCAAGGGCACAGATGAAGAAGAATACTGTTGAGACGCTCGGTTCGGCAGCTGAAATAGCGGGCAGGAACGGGTTTACCCTGCTGCTGGAACCTCTGAACACCAGCGTTGACCATCCGGGTTACTTCCTGGATTCCGCGGAGAAAGGTGCGGAAATTGTCAGGGAGATTGACAGTCCGAACCTCATGCTTCTTTATGACATCTACCACATGCAGATTATGGAGGGAAACCTATCGGCATTCATAGAGAAGAACCTGGATATCATCGGGCATTTCCATACTGCAGGGGTGCCAGGAAGACATGAACCATCTGACGGCGAAATCAATTACAAGTTTATTCTTTCCCTGCTGGAACGTTTGAGATACGTAGGTTCTTTCGGGCTGGAATACTTTCCCGCAATGGCTGACCACCATGCCTCGCTGGTCTCCAC
>CAYOFY010000121.1:0-2993 GCA_964403465.1 uncultured bacterium | reverse complement strand
TCGGTGTGATAATCCAAAATTGACCAGAAGAAGGGGGTAGTGATAACCGAACATTGACCACCTGGAGCCGTTCGTCTCCTGCTAAAGTGGTTTGGTATTTACCGACCATTTAGGGAGGAGGGTAAGGAGTGCTCAAGATGGATCAGTATGAGATGATCAGAACAGGATGTCGGGTGTACGGGAAAAATATCAGTGAGATGGCTAGAATAACAGGTCATTCACGCAACACGATCAAGAAGGCGATACGTGGTGAACCTTGGGGTTACAAGGAGAGGTCGCATCAGCCGTTTCCCGTTCTTGACAAGTACCTGCCGGTTATCGATGGTTGGCTTACGGGAGACAAGCACAGTCCGAAGAAACAGCGCCATACAGCCCGTCGGGTATACAATCGTTTGGTGGAAGAGCACGGATATCAAGGGAGCGAGCCCACTGTCCGCCGCTATGTTCGGTTTGCGAAGCTGGCTTTGGGAATCGACACACCCTGTGCCTTTATTCCCTGCGAACCGGAGGCGGGTCATGAAGGGGAAGCGGATTGGGGGACGGCGACGGCGATCCTGGCTGGAGAGGCGATCCGGTTGAAGTTTTTTTGCATGCGGAGCAAGTATTCCGGCAAGCACTTTGTGCGTTTTTATATTTGTGAGCGGCAGCAGGCGTTCTTTGATGCGCACATCCATGCATTTTCCTTTTTTGGTGGAATCTTCCCGGTCCTGATTTACGACAACCTTTCGACCGTGGTTGAGAAGGTGTTGCGAGGGAGAGATCGTATTGAACACGAGAGCTTTGCCAAATTCAAGGCGTACTACAACTTTGAGTCCCGTTTCTGTAATCCCGCAAGCGGCCACGAAAAGGGTGGCGTTGAGGGGTTGGTTGGCTTTTCGCGGCGCAATTACATGGTTCCTGTTCCGGAGGCCGCCAATCTGGAAGAGCTCAACGAGAAGATTCTCCGGCAGTGTGTGTCTTATGGGAATCACAAGATAGCCGGGCGGGATCGGACAGTGAATGAGTTATATGAGGAGGAGAAGGGGCATCTTCTTTCTCTTCCCGAAGCTGTTTTCAGCAATGTAAAGACATCTGCCGGTCGGGCCGACAAGTATGCCACAGTGATTGTTGATAAGAACCGGTATTCCATTCCGAGCCGTTATGCGGGGTTTCGAGTGAAGGCATTGCATTATGCGGAACGGGTGGAGATTTTCATTGGCGCCAAGAGGGTGGCGACGCATGAACGGTCGTACGGTAACAATAAATGGATTCTCGCCCCTGATCATTATCTGGAACTGATTCAGCAACGCCCGATGGCTTTCAACAGCGCAAGACCCATTCGGCAATGGCGAAAGATCTGGTCTCCGCTCCTCAACAAGCTTCTGGAGAGATTTTGCCGCGCTCAGGGAGAGACAAAGGGGATCAAGGATTTCATTGCCGTTCTGATGTTCTACCGGGATTATACAGCCGGTGAGATTGAAGCTGCCGCTGAACTTGCCTTAGAGAATAACATCAGCTCCAGCGACGGGGTGCGTCACCTTCTTGTTTACACCGGCTGCTCCGATACTACCATCGCTCCTTTGGCCTCCTGGCCGAGCCTGCCACCTCCCGATATAGCGGTTTACGGGCAGTTGGGAGGTGTGCAATGACAGCCGGGTCATTGATCGAGTTGCAGGCCAATCTCAAGACGCTGAACCTCTCCAGCATGGCCCGCAATGTGGAGGTTTCCCTGCGACAGGCGCGAGAGAATGGAATCGGTTATGATGAGTTTCTCATCGAGCTGACTACCGCCGAGTTGCAGGCCAGGGCGGAAAACAGTCTCAATCGCCGGATCAGGGAGGCGAAGTTCCCTCTTCTGAAACCCATGGAGACCTTCGATCTGTCGGCCGTACCGGAACTGGACCTTCGGCTTTTTCGGGATCTTGCGGGCGGCGGTTTTATCCGGGAACACAGGAACGTGATTTTCTCGGGACACAGCGGCGCCGGCAAGACGCATATGGCCATCGCCCTGGGAATCGAGGCCTGTAAGAATAACTTTCGGACCCGTTTTATCACCTGCTACGGACTGGTCAATGAACTTATCGAAGCAAGACAAGAGAGGACGTTGCAACGTCTTGTCCAAAAGTATGTCCGATACGATTTGCTCATCCTGGACGAGCTCGGGTATATCCCCTTTTCCAAGGAAGGGTCGGAACTGCTGTTTCAGGTCCTGGCAGAAAGATACGAGAAAGGATCGGTGCTGATCACCACCAATCTGGGTTTCGCAGACTGGACCCAAGTGTTTGGCGATCCCGTCATGACCGCCGCTTTACTGGATCGACTGACCCACAAAGCCCATATCGTCAGCTGCCCCTGGGATAGCTACCGGCTCAAGCAGAGCCTTAAGGAAAAAGGAAAACCAAGGAAGGACAACCCATGCAAATAACGGTTTATAATCCACAAAAAGGCCGACTGGAAACGATTGATGCAGAGCTCACAAAAAACAATACAACCTGGTTCAGCAACTACAGAGACAACCACGACATCTCTATGATCACGGATATTGACAGTGACCTCTTGATCAGTGAATTCGATTACTCGTATCCATTCATGATTTATGGCGTATCGAGATCCGATATTGGTTTTGACCAGAGAAAAGCAAAACAGCTCAGACGTCGGTACGAATAAAACCGGGCAAGAGGATCGGAAAGCAGCGGCATGAGAAACGGAGGGATGAGATGATTAACCCTCGTCATCCCGAACTTTAAACAGCGCTCAGGGTGGTCAAGATTCGGTTATCACGGATGGTCAATTTTCGATTGACATTCCGAATGCTCAGGAGGAAAATCGTAGTTGTGCAAAGGTCTCGTTTTACAAAGGAATAAAAACCCCCAAAAAGGCCACGCATTCGGATAAAAGAGGAGGACATCATGCAGTTGGAAGCCCGGACCATTGAAACCCGCAGCAAGCGGGAACGTGCATTGAAAAAGAAAGAGGTTCATCGTCTCCTTGAAGATTTCTATCGCCTGGAGCAG
>CAYOFY010000120.1:0-3000 GCA_964403465.1 uncultured bacterium | reverse complement strand
AGTGATGAGCAAGAAAGGCCCCGCGGAGACCTCTCTTAAATCCCCCTTTTGAAAAGGGGGAATAAGGGGGATTTGTAGATGTTGAAATACAACGGGAATCTTAAGAAATATGCAGGTATTCTGCGTATAAATATGACTGATGCAGAAAAACTGCTTTGGTCCAGAATAAGGAAGAAACAGTTAAAGAGTTTTCAATTTTACAGACAAAAAAGTATAGGCAATTATATCGTTGATTTTTATTGTCCTTCTGCAAATATAATTGTTGAACTTGACGGAGGTCAGCATTATGGCCTGGAAGGCGAAAGAAAGGATAGAATAAGAGACAGTTATATGAATAAAATCGGTTTGAAAGTTTTAAGATTTGCTGATAGAGATGTTTTAAAAAACATTGATTCAGTCTTAGAAGTTATTTGGGAAAATTTATGAAATCCCTCCTAAACCCCCCTTTCATAAAGGGGGGCAATATGAAAAAACCTGAAAAGGGGGATGCAGGGGAAAGGAATGGATGAGAATTAAAAAAAAAATTGGTCTGTTTTTGTGCCTGATGGCAGTTTTACCACCATCTTTTTGTTTTCCTCTTAACCTCACCGAAGAAATAAGAGAACGAAAAATTCCTGCCTACATAATAGAAAGCACATCTTACATATCCCTAAAGAGCTTACTCAAGATTCTCAATTGTGAAAATTCATGGGGCCGGGTTGAGGATAGGATTTTCATAGTATATGACGGAAGTGAGATAAAATTCAGATTGGGGAGCAAGCAGATTATCTTTGAAAACAGGACAGAAAATCTTAACGCTCCTATCAAGGAAATTGAAGGTGAAATACTTGTTCCCGTGGAAGATTTCGCCAATATTCTATCGGGCTTGAAGGCAAAAGAACCTGTTGAAAAAGAAGATTCAGGGAAAAACCAGCCTGAGGAGAAGCTCTCGTTGAGGAAAGAGAAACTTACAATACTCATAGACCCGGGACACGGAGGCAGTGATAGAGGGGCTGTCGGGAACTACGGACTTGAAGAAAAGAAGGTGAACCTGGATATCGCCCTGAGGATGAAGGACTATCTCAAGAAGGAATTGAGAAAGATGCCGAATATAAAGATTTATATGACAAGGGATGAAGATGTCAGCGTTTCTCTGGAAGAGCGTGTGCAGATGGCGAGAGACATAAATGCCGATATTTTTTTCAGTATTCACACAAATTCTTCCCTTTACAGAAACCCGGATGCAAACGGATTTGAGACATATTATTCCAGTGAAAAAGAAGATTTGCTGTTCTTGCCTTCTCCATCAAGCATGGAAGGAATAGAGGACAACGCCGATAAAGATTCTGCGCTATTCAAAATATTGGGAGATTTGAATGTAACCACAGCCATCGATGAAAGCAGGATACTGGCCGACTTTGTTCAGGAGCGTCTTGCTGAAAGACTTTTAACCCCTGACAGAGGTACAAAACGAAGGAGTTTTTATGTTCTGAGATATACTCCCATGCCTGCAATTTTGACAGAAGTGGGATTCTTGTGCAACCCCAACATAGAGCTTAACCTGAGGGATATTGAAGTGAGACAGGCAATAGCAGAGACTCTTGGAAATGCCATGATGGATTATCTTAAATTCAGAAATTTTATCTGAACCATTTTTCCCATCAATGAGATGCAAAAACAGACCAGGAGGAGGATATGTATGAGGTAACCGTTGAAGATGTTTTTTCTTCCGCACATAGATTGAGGAATTACAGGGGCAAGTGCGAGAGGATGCACGGACATAACTGGAAGGTAAACGTAACGGTTGGCGGAGATACCATTGATGAGAACGGGTTGTTGATAGATTTTCATATTATGAAGAAAGAGCTCAGGAAAATACTGGACGTACTGGACCATAATGACCTCAACAAAATACCCTCATTTCACAGGATAAATCCGACATCCGAGAATATCTGTTTCTATGTGTACCGGAAAATGAGGAGTGCCTTGAGAAAATATCCTGTTAAAGTGAGAAAAGTGATTGTATGGGAGAACGATAAACAGAGTGCATCGTATCAGGAGGGAAGGGAGGAGGGTGGTGGAAAGAGCGATTAATGACGTGGAGATTCCAGGGGTGAAGAAGATATATTCCGGCAAAGTCAGGGAATTGTTCCAGATGGATGACGGGAGTATCTTGATGGTTGCAACGGACAGGATTTCGGCCTTTGACTACATATTGCCGACGCCCATCCCGGGCAAGGGAGTTATCCTTACCAGAATGTCGGTATTCTGGTTTGACTATCTCAAGGATACACTGAAAAACCACATTCTTGTAAGCGATTTCGACAGATTCCCCGGCATTCTGAAAAGATACGAGTTTCTTAGAGACCGTTCAGTTATTGTCAAAAAGGTGGAGAAAATTCCCATTGAATGCGTTGTCAGAGGATATCTTGCCGGCAGCGGATGGAAAGAGTACAGGGAGAATGGCGAGGTATGCGGAATTAAATTGCCTCCGGGGTTAAGAGAGGCCGACAGGTTGCCCGAACCTATCTTCACCCCGGCAACAAAAGAAGAAAAGGGGGAACACGATGTAAACATAGATTTTGCGGAAATGGAGAAAAGAATCGGACGTGATATTGCCATCATGCTCAAGGAAAAATCCGTTCGCCTTTACAAGAAAGCTTCCGGGTACGCAGAAGGCAGAGGCATAATAATTGCCGATACGAAATTTGAATTTGGAAGATACGGAGACGAGGTTATTCTCATAGATGAGGTTTTCACGCCAGATTCATCCCGCTTCTGGGAAAGAGAGAAATATCTTCCAGGCAGGTCCCAGGAAAGCCTGGACAAGCAGTACATAAGGGATTATCTTGTTTCAACCAACTGGGACAGGAATTCATCACCGCCGTCTCTCCCCGAAGATGTCGTGCAAATGACAATCGGCAAGTACAGGCAGATCTACACAATTCTGACAGAATAATCACCCGGAATCTACATTTTTTTTCGGAGATGTGATAGAATTAATAGTCAAATTTCTTTGAA
>CAYOFY010000119.1:0-3278 GCA_964403465.1 uncultured bacterium | reverse complement strand
AAAGGAGGGAGAAGATGAGGGTCTTGATAGCGAAGGATTATGAAGAGATATCAAAGAAGGCGGCTGATATTGTAAAGGATCTTATCCAGAGAAAACCGGATTGTGTGCTCGGGCTTGCCACCGGAAGTACTCCTGTGGGCCTGTACAGGGAACTGGCACGACTGCACAGGGAGGAAGGCCTGGATTTTTCCAGGGTGACGACCTTCAATCTGGACGAATATTACGGGCTCTCCCCGGAACATCCGCAGAGTTACCGGTGTTTTATGAATGAGAACCTTTTCAACGGCATTAACATAAACAAGAAGAACACGTTCGTACCCGAGGGAAGCGTGAAGATGGAAGAGGTGGAAGATTTCTGCAGGAAGTACGAGGAGCGGATAAAACAGGCGGGAGGTATAGATTTGCAGGTTCTGGGCATAGGGGGAGACGGACACATAGCCTTCAACGAACCCGGCTCCTCGCTTAATTCGCGAACGCGCCTGGTGGCGCTTGATGAACAGACCATAAACGATAATGCAAGATTCTTTGAAAGTTCCGAAGATGTCCCGAGGTTTGCCCTTTCAATGGGGGTGGGAACCATCCTTGAGGCCATGGAGATTATTTTCCTTGCAAACGGCGTGAAAAAAGCAGGTGTTGTGGCAGAGGCGATTGAAGGACCCATAACCAGCATGGTCACCGCTTCCGCCCTGCAATTGCATCCGCGCGTTACAGCCTTACTTGACGAAGATGCCTCGGACTCCCTGCGCAGGGTATCTTTTTACAGGTTTGTCGAAGATGCGGGAGAGGAAATCAACAAGAGACTCTTTTAGCAACGAATATCTTATCAGTATTTATCATTGCGAGCGTTTCCAAGCGTGGCAACTGTCGTTTTTTGTCATCTGATGTTTTTTATCATCCCGATTCTTTTTGTCGGGACCCCTTTTTTGTCATTGCGAGCGTTTCTCAGCGTGGCAATCTATCAGGAGCATTTTATGGATTTAATAGAGAAATTCATAGAAAAGGCCAAACTCGGAAAGAAGAAAGTGGTCTTCCCCGAAGGCACCGAGGAACGGATACAGAAGGCAGCCGATGCTCTGGCAAGGGGAGGCATTGCAAGACCTGTCTTGCTGGGTAAAAAAGAAGAGGTTATGGCTGTTGCCGGGGGAAACAACGTGGACTGCTCCGGCTTTGAAATTATTGACCCGGGTACATCTCCGGACCTTCCGGAACTGGTGTCCCTTTACTGCGCGAACAGGAAGAATGTGAAACCCGGGGTTGCGGAGAAGCTCCTGAGAAAGGAACTTGTATTCGGAGGCATGCTCCTTGCTTCGGGAAGGGTGGATACCATGGTGGCCGGGGCAGCCAGCACCACCGCGAGCGTGATTCAGGCATCGGCGCTCACCGTGGGTTACCGCAAGGGTATCTCCACACCGTCAAGTTTTTTCATCATGGCAATGCCGGATGGAAGGGTCCTTTTTTACGCGGACTGCGCTGTTAACATAGACCCTGACTACAGGCAACTGGCCGAGATAGGAGTCACGACTTCCATGAGTTTTGCAAAAATCACAGGGGAAAAGCCCAGAACCGCCTTTCTCTCTTTTTCCACGAAAGGCTCCGCCTCCCATCCTTTCGTTGAAAAAGTCCAGAAGGCCGTCAGCGCGGCAAGGGAGATGGCCGCAGAAAACGATATTCTCATTGACGGGGAATTCCAGGCGGATACGGCACTGGTTGAAGCCGTTGCAAGGAAGAAGATGAAGGAACCGTCTCCAGTTGCAGGCCGGGCAAATGTCCTCATTTTTCCTGACCTTAACGCAGGAAACATAGCCTATAAACTCACTCAGTACCTTGCCGGTGCAGGTGCATTCGGCCCCGTGCTTCAGGGTTTCGCGAAACCCGTAAGTGACCTTTCAAGGGGAGCGAAGGTTGAGGATATAATCGGGATAACCGCTATAACCTGTTGCTTAACCTGACTACCGTATAAGAGGAAAAATATGAAGATACTTATTTATGAAGACGAAAAGTGGATTAACCTTGCTCCTCTGTCGCTTATCAAGAGCGTTTTTGAACTCAGATGCGGGTTCGGTTCTCTGCTTGACAGGATACTTGCCGTTCTTCCCGAGGCAAGAAAAGGACTGTGGGTGAGGGATTACCTCAAGAACCTTGTCGGGAAAAAATACGGAATGCCGGTCAACGATGATTCCTTTTTTGGGGATGACCTGTTGCTGGTCAACGGGCGCTGGGCTGCCTTCGGGCTTGAGGAAAAGATGGAATTATCCGGGGAAAGGGTCTTCAGAAGCGGGGGAGACGTCGTTTACGGGCTCATAAGGAAGGAGACGGCGGCAAAGTTCTGGAACGGCGATATGGCAGGATTCCTTGAGAACGTGGTTAAGAACGTCCCCTGCGAAGAAAAGGATTTAAGGTGCATAAACTATCCCTGGAATCTTATCTCCCTGAACCCCGGTGCCCTGAAGGCCGACTTCAAAAAATCCGGCAGGAAAGGGATCTCCGGCGACTTCCACGAAAGGGCTTCAATAGCGGGGGATGAAAGGAAGGTTTATGTGGCAGAGGGCGCAAAGGTTCATCCGTTCGTCGTGCTTGATACCCTGCACGGCCCCATCTACGTGGATGAAGGGGCGGAGATTTTCCCGTTCGCGAGGATTGAAGGGCCCTGCTACATAGGCAAGAATACGCAGATTATGCCCGGCGCAAATATCAGGGAAGGAAACAGTTTCGGGGAGGTCTGCCGCGTTGGAGGCGAGGTTGAGGAGTCTATCTTCCATTCCTATTCAAACAAATACCACGACGGTTTCATAGGGCACAGTTATATAGGCGAATTTGTGAACCTGGGGGCGCTGACCACCAACAGCGATCTCAAGAACGATTACAGCAATGTCTCGGTGTATCTCAACGGCGTATCCACGGATACGGGCGACCTGAAGGTGGGGTCTTTCATAGGGGACCACACGAAAACAAGCATAGGGACGCTTTTCAACACCGGAACCGTTGCCGGAATAATGTGCAACGTAACCGCCGGAGGCATACTGCCCAAATATTTTCCATCATTCACGTGGTATGTCAACGGCAAGTTTATGAAGGGCTACGGTCTGGAGATGATGGTCAACACGGCGCGGCTGGCAATGGGAAGAAGAAAGAGAGAACTTTCGGCCGAAGAGGAAGAGGCGATGAGGCGCGTATACGAGATGACGGCCGGGGAAAGGAAGGAGAGCATAAGTAAGAGCCGCAGACTCAGCAAATAAACTTGAAAAATTGGCTTATGAGGCAAGCCAGTCCGAGCACGA
>CAYOFY010000118.1:0-3314 GCA_964403465.1 uncultured bacterium | reverse complement strand
GGAGATGAAAATTTTACCTGAATCACTCCCGGAGTTTCGGTACTCTGGACGATTGCGAGGCAGAGGCCGTTGAAGGCGTTCATCTCTCCACTTTTGGGCAATTGGTGACTGCAGGGGTCTCCCGAGCACATTCCGAGAAGCCTGCCTTCACCTGTCAACCGAACCTGTATCAAGTTGTCTGCGAACGGCACAGGAGTGCCGGCTTCATCCTCAATGCGCACGGTCATAAACGACAGGTCTTCGTTATCTGCGCGGATTTCCGGTCTGTCAGCCCCGACAGTCAGTTTTGCTGGTTTTTTGGCGGTGCGGAGTTTCTGGCGGCAGACAATTTTCCCGTTGATCTTTCCCTCGGCGACCAGTTCCCCGGGTTCATACGGGACGGTCCAGTAAAGGTGCGGAAAAGAGGAACCCTGCTGCAGGAAATCCGGTATGCCTTTTTGAAACTGCCCGTTGAGATATAGTTTCACATCATCACAGTTTGTATAACACCATATGTCTATCGGTTGCCCCTCCCTTCCCGGCCATGTCCAGTGCGGGAAGATATGAAGCACGGGTTCGGATGTCCATAATTTCTTGTAATAATAAAAAGTGTCTTTGGGGAAACGGCAGACGTCCATTACCCCGAACTGGCTTGTGACAAAAGGCCAGCCGCTGGTTTCTCCGAAATATTCAATTGCAGACCACATTATTCCACCTGCAAGCCAGGGCCTCAGCGCTATGTGGTTCCATTCTTTCTCATGCCCCTCGCATAACCTGAATATTGTCTGGTATTTGCCGGCTCGCTGCATAACGCGCCCGTCTCCGAACTCCTCAATTATTTTCTTCATTGCCGTCCCGGTGGCTTCTACGGGCCTGTTTTCATAAACACCCCTGGTTCCGCAGGCCGACGAATATTCCGTTATTAGCATTTTGCGTTTCGGAAAAAGTTTATGGTCGCGGTCGTCTATTCCCATACCTCCGCCGTTGTATCCGACCACATCGGTGACCAGCGAAAACCCGTTGGCGTTGGCGCCGTCATTACCCTCAAGTGCGACTCCGGTGGGCCTGCTTGCGTCCTCTTCTTTCACAACGGCATTGAGTCCTTTCAGGTACCCGGTCAGTTCACCATCAGGGCTTCCCGCGGTATTTGCAAGACTCCAGATGACAATGCAGGGGTGGTTCCTGTCGCGGCGGACCAGTTCTCTCAAAGGTTGTGAACATTTATCAACCGGTTCCAGGTAATAACGGTTTTCCGCCCAGAAAAGAAGACCGAGTCTGTCACAGGCATCCATCAGTGACGGAGCTGCCGCATTGTGTGCGCTGCGGACCATGTTGCAGCCCATTGCCTTGAGCATCTCCACCGTTTTCTCATTAGCCCTGTCAGGCAGAGCGCATCCGAGTCCTCCGAAATCATGGTGGATGCAGCCGCCGCGGAGCTGAAGATGCTCTCCGTTAAGAAAGAAGCCGCGGTCAGCAGTAAATTCAAACCACCTGATACCAAGGGGTGTTTCAATCCTGTCAACTTCTTTATCTCCAATCAAAATGCTTGTTCTGACTGTATAGAGATTGGGCGTTCTTACGGACCAGAGGACCGGTTTATCAAGCATGCACTCTTGCAACACTTCGGTGGTTTTTCCCTGTTCTGCAATAACATCTGTCGTTATTGATGCGGATGTTTTGCTGTCAGGCGCTGTAATTTCTGTTACCACCCTGCAGGGTTCCTTGCGTGACGAATGGTTTGTTACGGCTGTGGAAATTCTGACCTTCGCAGTGTTTCCGGAAACGTCCGGGGTGGAGACAAATACTCCCCATGGAGGTATATGGATTCTGTCTTTCATGATTACCCAGACATGCCGGTAGATTCCCGAACCTTCGTACCACCAGCCTTCCGTTTTACGAGCATCAACATACATTGCCAGTATATCCGGCTTTCCAGCGGGAGATAAAAAATTCGTGATGTCGTAGAAAAATCCCGTATATCCCCAGGGATGAATGCCGACTTTCTTGCCGTTGACCCACAGTGTGGAATTACGGAAAACGCCTTCAAATTCAATGTATGTCGTGCTGTTCTCTGAATTCTTGTCAATATCCAATTTCTTCCTGTACCAGCCGGTACCTTTGGGCAGATAACTGTCGGCGCGTCCTTCAAGATGATTTGCCACTTTTTGTTCCGGAATATAATTATCTTTGCTGAAAGGACCGTCAATACTCCAGTCATGCGGAATTCTTACGGTCTGCCAGGAACTGTCATCGCAGTCCGGCTTCTCTGCATCAATTGCCTCTCCCTTGTGAAAGAGCCAGTCGGTATCTATTTTAATGTGCATGAGGTTCTCCCTGTGTCTTTTTCAAATATATTTCAGCAGGAGCAAAAACAGGGTTTATTTCAAGAGTTTTTCTGAAACAATCCCCGGCTTTGTCGTAGTTTTTTTTGAAATAATGAGCCAGTCCCAGGTTGAATGTGGCAAGAAAAAAATCGCCTTTAAGAGAAATTGCTTTCTCCAGATAGGGAATTGCCTCGTCATACCTGCCTGTTTCAATGCAAAGCGACCCTATGTTGTTGTAGGTTTCCGGCATCACGGGATTGAGTTTTAAAGAAACCAGATAAGATTCCTCGGATTCATCGTAATTCCCAGTTTTAAAATAAACGATTCCGAGATTGTTATAGAGCGCATCATAATACGGATGGAGCATTTTTGTTCTCATCAGATATTGATATGCTTTCTGATAATCCCCGCTATTGATTGCAATTCTGGCTGCCGTAAAATTGTTTTCAAATGAGAATGGGTTGTATCTTGTTGAATCTTCCGCAAATTTCAGTGAGGAAATACCTGTTGAGCTTTTTGCCATGAACATATACCTGCTTGCGGTAATGCCGCTGTAACTCAGCGTAAGTCCGGTCAAAATGAAGAGGACGAGGTATCCGGTTAATATCCCGGGAGAAATGGAATATACGGTTTTCCTCTGCTTCCTGTACAGGGCGCCTGCGAAAGCCAGGTTTGTCCAGAAGAGAAATGACGTTGCAGCGTTTTTGAAGGGGAATGATGCAAGAGCGTTGATGCATATTGCAAGTATGGAAGATGCAATACCGGCAACAAGCATTTTTCCTTCTCTGTCTGTGGCTCTTCTGTAAAGTGCAAGAGAGACTCTGGCTGCGGTAAACAGAAGATAAAGAAAAAGGAGGAGCCCGGGAATCCCTGTCTCTGCCGCTGTCTCAAGATAATCATTGTGTGCGTTGGATACCCTCTGTTCCGCTGATATCAATCTCCCTGTTTCTCCAGCGGCGTATTCCGGGTACATGATGGAGAAATTGCCGGGTCCGACTCCCATGACGGGAT
>CAYOFY010000117.1:0-3482 GCA_964403465.1 uncultured bacterium | reverse complement strand
AAAATGAGGATAGGTTTCATGATGGCTTTTGACCGGGAGCGGATTGAATTTGCAAAAAAGGTCGGATTCAGGTCGTGCGAGTTGAGGATTGCGCCCGAGGATACGTTCTATCCGGGAAACAGCGGATGGGAAGACAGGGCAAAGGAAATGAGGGATTATTATCAGAAAAACGGAATAAGGATATCCTGCCTTGCCGGGTTCTACGTTAACCACATGGACCCGCAGAAAAAGGAAGAACACAGAAAACTTGTCCGGGATGTCATAATCCTTGCCGGGAAAATTGCGGTCCCGGTCGTTGCAGGTTTCCCCGGAAGAATCACAGGCAGGGATTTGAGTGAAAGCCTGCCCGCGTACGGGAAGATATGGAGCGAGCATGCCAGGTTTGCCGAAGACCACAATGTGAAGATAGCCTTTGAAAACTGCCCCATGGGCGAGTTCCATACGCCGTCCAACGGGATAAATTTCATGTCAACGCCGGAGATGTGGGAGATGGCTTTTAACGAAGTCTCGTCAGAGACTCTCGGTCTTGAATGGGACCCCAGTCATCTCATCTGCCAGTTCATTGACCCCATTGCTACACTGAGAAAATTCGGGAAAAGGGTATATCACGTACACACAAAGGACGCGCACGTAAACAGAGACATACTTGCCCGGTACGGTTTCTGGCATAAGAATACAACGGAGCATTGTTTCGCAGGCCTGGGCGATACCGACTGGGGACTGTGTATCAAGGAACTCCACAGACAGGGTTACAGGAGCGACCTTAACATTGAGGGCTGGCACGACCTTGTCTACAGTAAGGAGAGGGAAGACGAAGGACTGATAAATTCGTTCAAGTATCTCAGCAGATTTGTCGTCCAGGACTGACCATTAATATCCTGTGGCTGTCATTGCGAGGAGCGCGGTGTGCGACGTGGCAATCTCAACGGCAGGCACGGAGAAGGCGGAGATTGCTAAGCCCCATAAATCGGGACTCGCAATGACGGAGAAACGGAGAAGAAAAATGAAAAAAAGAATTCTGTATATTTACGGCGGACCTGAATTTCATCCAACGGAATGGGCGGGAAAAGTAATGACGGAATTTCTTAATTCTGACGGAAGATTCAGGGTTGACATGGCATCAGACCTGGATGCTTTTATTTCGCTTGCGTCGGGTAAATACGATGGTGTGGTTGTATATACGACTGGCTTCAAGGATGGCCTGACGCCGAAGAGGGAAAAGGGGCTTCTCCAGTTCGTTAAAAAAGGCGGCGGCTTTGTCGGCATACATTCCGCCAGCGACAGTTTCAGGGAGAGCCGTGCATACATAGAGATGCTCAACGGCGAATTCATGACGCATCCCGAGCATCATGAATTCAAGCTCACTGTTACGGATGGTTCGCATTATGTGACGGCAAGGATGCCTGAATTTTCGGTCTTTGACGAGATGTACCATCTGCAGAATTATGACCCTTCAAAATCAAGACTGCTGTTCAAGACGACATGGCAGGGAAGGGATATGCCGATGGTGTACGCAAGGGACTACGGGAAGGGCAGGGTGGTTTACATCGCAAACGGTCATACGGCGCAAGCCTGGAACCATCCCGAATTCAGGAAGATTGTTGTCCGTGCCGTCGCATACAGCACCGGGTCGGATTTGACAGAGAGGACAGTAAGATGCGGTCTGCTGGGGTACGGGCCCGCCTACAACATGGGAAAGAACCACTCAACATGGATTGATTCCGTCCCCGGGCTCAAAAGCATTGCCGTGTGCGACGTCAACCCTTCAAGGGTGGAAGTTGCCAGAACGGAACTTCCGCAATTTGAAGGATATTTCACGAATCTCACCGACATGCTGAAAATGAAGGGACTTGACCTGGTTGTCAACATCCTTCCGCACAACCTTCATGCAAGGACGACCCTGCAGTGCCTGAAAGCAGGGAAGAACGTCGTGGTGGAAAAACCCTTCTGCATTAATGTGAAGGAAGCGGATGAAATGATAGAAACGGCGCATTCCGAGGGGGTGATGCTCAGCGTTTTCCACAACAGGAGATGGGATGCAGATTACCTGGCGATAAGGGATATCATAGACAGGGGGCTCATAGGGCAGGTGTTCCATATAGAATGCGGGAATTCCGGCTATGCACATCCTGGTTTCACCTGGCGTTCCGATAAGAGAATAAGCGGCGGTATCATGTACGACTGGGGCGGTCATTTCATTGACTGGATACTTAACCTTGTGGATTCAAAGGTCGTGAAGGTTACGGGAGAACTGAAAAAACTGGTATGGAATTCGGTTACCAACGAGGATTACGGACGGGTCTGCATGAAATTTGAAAACGGGGTGACCGCAGATTACGCAACCTCTACCATTGCAGCCATCCCCGGGCCCAGGTGGCTCATACTGGGCACCAGGGGCGCAATTGAAGAGTCGTCAAACTACGAAGGGCTGCGCCTGGTAAGTCTTGTCTCAGGCGTCAGGCACGACGGCATTGTAAAGATACCCGATACAGGCCTTTCCTGGACAAAATATTACAGAAACATAGCCGACCACCTTCTGATGGGAGAAGAACTGACTGTGAAGCCGGAACAGTCACGCCGGGTAATAGCCGTCCTCCAGGCATGTGAAGAAAACTCAAAACGAAAAGGTAACTGTATAATCTAATCCGCACATAAGATTCAGGGGAGTCACATGGGAAAGAAAGATATCCAGAAGGTTGAAAGAACCAGGTGGTTTGAAGAGGCAAGGTTCGGGATGTTCATCCACTGGGGCGATTATTCGGTTCTGGGGCGCGGTGAATGGGTGATGTTCCAGGAAGATATCCCTGTCAGGGAATACGAGAAGAATGCCTGCTTATTCAATCCAGAGAGGTTTTCTGCCGAAAAGTGGGTGAAACTGGCAAAAGAAGCCGGGATGAAGTATATGGTTCTTACCACCAGACACCATGACGGCTTCTGTCTTTTTGACAGCAGATTCAGCGATTTCACCTCTGTGAAGACCGCTTCAAAGAGAGACCTTGTCAGGGAATATGTGAATGCCTGTCGCAAAGAGGACATGAAGATAGGATTCTATTATTCCCTCGTGGACTGGCGTCTGCCTGCTGCGTATGAGGGGCCGGTGAAAAACCCCCAGGAATGGAAAAAACTGGTTGAAATAACCCACGGGCAGGTGAAAGAACTCTGCACTAAATACGGCAAAATAGATGTGTTGTGGTACGACGGCGGCTTTTTTATAAACGACCGGAAAACAATACCGACCAGAGCCGAAGACTGGGATTCAGAAAGACTCAATGAAATGGTCAGGCACCTTCAGCCACATATAATTATAAACGACCGTTCAGGACTGGCCGAGGATTTTGATACTCCTGAACAGCATATAACGGCCTCGCCTTCAGGGCGAATGTGGGAAAGCTGCATGACAATGAATAACCACTGGGGTTATTTTGCCGCTGACCACCTGTACAAACCCACCAAAGAACTGATTCACAAACTTACCGCCTGTG
>CAYOFY010000116.1:0-3532 GCA_964403465.1 uncultured bacterium | reverse complement strand
TCTTCGGCCTGCTTTGACGACGTTGACATGGGTTTTTCAAGGAAAACATGTATGCCGTGCTCTGCCGCCATCATTGTCAGGGGATAGTGTCCGCCTGTTGAGGTGACATTGGCAATTGCGTCCATCTCCTCGTTGTCAAAAAGTCTGGCGGCATCCGTGTAAATACGGGAAATTCCGAATCGCTCCGCTGCCTTTTCCGCAGCCTCCCTTCGCATATCACATACGGCGACAACTTCAGCCCCGGGTGTATTGCATAAAATTTCCAGATGATTCATCCCGGCCTGCCCGCATCCGAAAAAACCGAAGCGCACCCTTTCACCCCTTTCTTTTACCATGAGACCATCCTCCGTCAATGGTTCCTTTCAAGAGATTTTTTCTGAGACCTGAGTGTTCTTATCAGCGCATGGATATTTTCTTCGGGGACGTCCTTTGTTATGGCATGGCACGGAGAGGCGATATAACCTCCGTTTTTTCCTATTCTTGCAATGCGGTCGAGTACCTCGCTTTCCACGTCCCGGGGTGTTCCGAAGGCAAGGGTTTTCTGCAGACTTATCCCGCCGAAGAAAGTCAGTTTATCCCCGTAAAGTCTTTTCATCTCGTAAACGTCCATCACCTCGGGCTGGAAAGGGTTAAACATATCCAGTCCTATCTCAATAAGGTCAGGGAGTATTTCCTTTATATCTCCGCAGGAATGGATGGAGACGAACTTTCCGTGCTTCTTTACCTCGGCGTAAACCTTTGCAAGACGGGGTTTAATGTATCTGCGCCAGTAGACCGGACCCATGATCAATCCATGCTGCTGTCCCCAATCGTCACCGAAGTGTATGGAATCTATTTCCTCATACTGTCCAAATTTTCTTGCTGCAAGTATGAGCCACTCGGTAAGCCGGTCAAAAAGCGTCTCCACGAAACCAGGGTTATCGGCAAAGGATACAAGGATTTTTTCCATGCCCGCGAGTGTCCATGCCCTCTCAAAGAAACTGAAGCCGATAGCACCTTCTATGAAATAATCATTGTGTTTTTTGAAAAATTCAGGCAGATGCTCGTAGTATCTATCATCCCGGGGGTCAGGAAACGGGTATGTCTGAACGTTGCTTTCGTCAACAGGATAATGGGCAACGATACCGATATCCCTGTCAACCCTGCGGTCCCATATTACACCGAATTCGTCACGGTAAAATCCCTTCTTCACCGGAAATTTCTTCTCCTCCGGGTTCTTCCTTAACGCGTAGACGGTATGCCTTCCGGTTTTTTCAAGAAAGCCAGGGTCATTATAGTACCGCGCCATTTTTTCGTGTGCGGGTATCGTGAGTTCAATGCTGTACGGAACAATGTCAGTCTGTATGTGTCTCAGGGTTTGCCTGACCCTCTCTTTCCTTGACATGGTTGCCACCTTCCTCGTCTTCTGTCGGGCTGTCTGTCCTGATTCTCAATTTCACGTGAACAGACCTGGTTCATGGATAACCTCGTTATTCCTGCTTCTTTTTTCAATTTGCGATTGCCACTGTATCCTGTAAAGGTTGCGGTAGATGCGCCCTTCTCGCAAGAGCGTCTCATGGGTTCCCTCTTCGGCTATCACGCCGTTATCTATGACAAGTATCCTGTCCACCTTACGGATCGTTGACAGCCGGTGGGCGATTATGAATGCGGTGCGCGACAATATGAGTCTTTCAACCGCTTCCTGTATAAGGGATTCAGTGTGCACGTCAACGGACGAGGTTGCCTCATCAAGGATAAGTATTGGCGGATTTTTAAGAAGCGCTCTTGCGATGGCAATCCGCTGTTTCTCCCCCACGGATAGTTTTATGCCCCTTTCCCCCACCTCGTTCTCATATCCGCTGGGCAGCGCGGAGATGAACTGGTGTGCGTTTGCGGCCTGTGCGGCGGATATCACCTCTTCCATCGTGGCATCTCTCCTGCCATAGGCGATATTCTCAAATATCGTCCCGTTAAAAAGGAAAGGTTCCTGGGCAACTATTCCGATGTTACCTGAAAGACTCTTCAATCTTATCTTTTTTATGTCCAGTCCGTCTATCATGATTGTGCCTGAATCCGGCTCATAGAAACGAGGGATGAGGGCGGCTATGGTGCTTTTGCCCGCACCTGTCTGTCCGACGAGGGCAATCTTTTCTCCCTGCCTTGCCGCGAAGTTGATGTTTTTCAGGACGACCTCACCTTTATTGTAGGAAAAATATACGTTCCGGAAGGATACTTCGCCTCTCACGGGTTCAGGCATGTCTATCGCATCCGGTTCATCCTTGATTGCAGGTTCCGCATCAATAATCTCAAAGATGCGTTCGCTGGCGGCCCTTGCGTGTTGAAGCATATGGTTGAACATGTTCAGCTGCCTTACCGGCATGTAAAAAAGGTTCAGATAGAATAGAAACGAGACGATTTCTCCCGGGGAAGGGGCCCCGCAAAGTATCCTCAAACGTCCTCCGTACCACAACACCAGAACCGTGCCTATGGAACTGAAAAACATTATCTGCGGGAAGAATCTTGCCCACAATCTTATGGCGTTAAGGTTTGAAAGCAGGTAATTACTGCTCTTTGTTGCAAACCTCCTCTCCTCGTATTCCTCCTGGGAAAAACTCTTTATTTCCCTGATTCCAGATATGTTGTCCTGGAGTATGGCGTTCATATCTCCAAGGTCTTTTCTGACCTGCTGGTATATCCTGTGGGCGCGTTTCATTATGAGGAAAGTAATGATAAAAAGTATGGGTATGGGCAGACTTGCCACGAGTGCCATCCTGGCGTTGAGACTGAACAATATTATTACTATACCGAGAAGGGTTATCAATGCCACCGTGAAGCTGTCTGTCCCCTCAACTATCACTCTTTCGACCTCGTTGACATCATTTGTCACCCGGCTCATTATGGCGCCGGTCTGGGTACTATCGTAATAGCTGAGACTCAGCCTTTGAAGGTTGTTGTACGTATCCGTGCGCAGGTCGTGTATGATCTTCTGTCCGAGTTTGCCGAGAATGAATGTTTTTATTCCTGAAAGATAGGCACCGGCAAGGAATGCACCTGTCAGTATAAGAAGCATGAGATTCAAACGCAGCAGTTGTTTGCTGCCTGTCACCTGGTCTATAATCAAGCCGATGATTCTCGGCGGAGCCAGTTGAGCGGCCTGAATTATTATTGAAAGCAAGAGTGCGGCAGCCGCCTGCCATTTGTATGGTTTAAGATACCCGATCAAACGCAAAACAGGCAGTCTTGTGCCCTTCACTTCCTCTTCTTCCACCCTGAAATCGCCCCTGTGATGGTGCATGGGAGGCGGACCTCCCGCATGAAAAAATCCTCTCATTTCTATCCCGTTTTTAATCTGAATCCAGATGTAGCATAAAATGCGAATATCCATTATTATAGCATAGAACAACATGTATGACAGGAGGGACAAGAAAGGTGTTTTGATTTCAGGGAAAATGGGTTATAATATACGGCGCGTTGAATCCACGGGCCGTTAGCTCAAGGGTAGAGCAGGGCACTCTTAATGCCAAGGTTAGAGGTTCAAATCCTCTACGGCCTA
>CAYOFY010000115.1:0-3666 GCA_964403465.1 uncultured bacterium | reverse complement strand
CATTGCGAGCCCGTCCCCACGCTTGTCATTGCGAGGGCCGATTTTATCGGCTCGTGGCAATTGATGTTTTCTATCATCCCGATTCTTCTTGTCGGGACCACTGATTATTTCTATCGGGATCTATCACCTTCCAATGGCAAAAGGTAAAAACCCGATTTATATCCTTTTATGTGATGTGATAAAATTATCGCCGTGAAAAAACTTGTAAATGCAATATTCCTGCTCCTGCTGTTCCGTGTATATACCTGTCCGGCCGCTCCGGAAGTCTATTTTACACCAAACAGGGTAACAGACCAAATACTGATTGACCTTATTGATAAGGCGAAAAAATCCGTCTATGTTGCAAGTTATTCAATGTCCTGGGAGAAGATGATGGAAAAACTGTGCAGCCAGCAGGGATTGAAGGATGTGAGAGTCATGGTTGACACAGAACCTCCCGCGAAATTTCCCCGGGGAATCCTGAAGGTGGATAAGAAATCCACTCTCTTTCATCCCAAGTTTATCGTGATTGACGGCCAGACCGTCATTGTGGGCTCGGGGAATTTTACGGAGGGAGGACTTCATTCCTATCATAATAATTTTATACTCATCCGGGACAGGAGGATTGCCGGGTTCTTCAACGCGAAATTCCTTTCCTGGTGGGAGAACCGTCCATCGGAGGAATGTTACAGCGACGGCACTTTACAGTTATATTTCGCCCCGGAAAACGACTGTGAAGAAGTGCTGATAAAAACAATTTCCTCAGCAAGGCGCTCGGTCCGCTTTGCCCTGTACCACTGCACCTCCGAAGAAATCGCCAGGGTTCTCGTACGCAGAAAACTTGCCGGTGTTGACGTATGCGGCATGGTGGAGTATTTTAACATTGAGCCCCACTCGGTCTTTTATTCCCTGCGCGACTACGGCTGCGGAATGAAGAAGAGCAACCTGGCGGGATTCTTGCATGACAAATTTTTCATAATTGACGGAGAGATAGTCATAACCGGTTCCTATAATCCCACCGCCTCCGCCAGGAGTAACACCGAATGTCTGCTGGTCATAAAAGACAGGGAGACTGCCGGTAAATTCCTGAAGGAATGGACAAGGTTGTGGCGCTATTGCAGCCTTCCTTGATCCCGATTATCTTACGCTACTCACCGAGGAACAATCTGGTCCCTTCCTGAATACGTCTTTGCCTCTCCCTGATGCGTTCCAGCGGCAGTTCGCGGTAGATGCCGGATATGTCATCTGATTTTTCTTTGAGCATGGTGCAGAATTCTCTTGCCGTCAGTTCTTGGCCCTGTTTCAGATTCAAACGCTCGCACCACCTGCGGTCAATCATTAGATTCCACTCCCTCTTGGATTCCGGAGCGAGGGGGCGGTAAGAAATGTCAATAACATCATCACAAACCCCATTTATATTATGGCGGCAGGGCGCGCATATGTCATCAGCCCCGAGTTCAATGACCAGCATGATATCCGCTGAAGTTAATATCTGTTTTGCCACGATATGCCGGGCGTGTCCATATTCGTGAGGAATGAGCATATCCCTGTTACCGAAATTTGCAATGATATCTATGAAGTGGTGCGGTTTGATGGATATTGTTTCCCGACTTTCTTTTCCATTTGTCACTTTAACCCCTTTGCCATTTCACCCTTTATACAGAATCGTGTTGCTCTTCCGCTCTTTTCTTGCCGCAATTATGAGGACGGAGATAACCAGCGAGAATGTCCAGAAATAGAATACGTACTGCCATCCGAATCTGCTTATGATCTGTCCTGTTGCAAAAATGCCTGCCGCGCTTCCGAGATAATTCAAAGAATCAACAAATCCCGCTATGGCCGCGGCTCTGTCTTTCCCGTAATCTATGGCAAAGGTCATGCCGAAAAGTATATGGGGTCCGTCAACCATAAATCCGAGAAGGAGAAATGCGGGGATTGTCAGAAGCCGACTGTATGCAGATACGTACGGAAAACTAAAGGTCAGCACTATCGCGAAGGCAATCATTATGAAAATCACCGGGGTTCGCTTTGAGTGGAAGAGCCTGTCGGTCGCCCAACCGGCGGCAATAGCGCCGAGAGCGCCGGCAAGAGGGAAGCACAGGGCGTTGAAAGAGGCGGTTGAAAGACTCATTGCCCGCTCCTTATAGAGATATGAAGGTATCCAGTAGAGAAAACCGTAAGCCATAATGCTCAGGAACATGGATGCAATTCCCACCTGCAGGATTCGCGGATCCTTCAGAACCCTTAGGAAATCCCCGCCGTATGAGGACCCCGGTTCCGGCTTGTTCTCCTCTCTTTTTGAAACCGAGGTTTCTTCCGGATAGTCTCTTACAAAGAGCAAAAACTGTATTCCCGAAAGAAGAAAAAGGATCGCGGGTATGAAGAAAAGAACCCTCCATGAAAAAAACAGGGCTATGCCTCCGGCTATCAGCCAGGAAAAGGCGTTGCCGAAGTGATAACTTGCACCGAAAAGACCGGTGACCGTTCCTGTCTTTCTTCCGGAGAACCAGTTTGACACGATCTTCACGGAAGAAGACCATCCTGCCGACTGGAAATACGCGTTTAATCCCCACAATACCAGCATCAGTGAAAACCTGCTGTTCATTCCGAATAGAATATTCAGTATCGCCGAGCCGGTTATGCCGGCTATTATGATTTTTCTCGGAGAGTGTCTTCCGGCTGCCAGCCCGTTTATGATCTGCCCGGCGGCATAGACAACAAAAAAAAGACTTCCGAGCATACCCATATCCCTGAAGGAAAAATGCAGGTTATCCATAATCTCCGGGATTGCAATGGAAATGTTTACCCTGCAGAGATAGAAACTGGCATAAGTCAGCCACAGGATTACGAAGGTTTTCTTATGTCCCCTGTTATTGATATATGCTGTGTATTTCATTCTTTTTCGTGTTCAGGATTTCATGGGTGCGCATGCAGGAAGCCAGATGCGTTCCGCCGGTATCCCGAGTTCTTCCGCAACCTCCCACGCGGAGCGGACCCTGGCAAGCGCCCTGATATCGTGGGCATCCGAGCCCAGTGAGAAGGTTACCCCCTCTTCCGCGAGGATTGAGAGGTATTCAACGTAATCTTTAACGTACTCCCCGGAGTACGAACCGGTTCTCACCATGTCGGCGTTTATCTCTATCGCCGTTCCGGTTTCCCTGGCCGTCTGCCCCAGTTCACGGATGTATCTCTCGGGAACCACCTTCATGGTGTCTATGAACTTCCAGTTGTTATTGTCAAACTCGCTTTTCATGAACCAGTAGGGGTGGACAAGGACATCAACAAGCGGGTCTTCGCATGTCAAGATATGGTGCTTATGCTGTATCTCTATGATTTTTTCCACGTCGTATTCATTCGCGTAGATGTTATGTATCCCGCCTATCGCAAACTGGAAGCCGTAATCCTTCTTTATCTCCTCGCTGAAGGGGAACCCTTTGCAGTATCCCGTGAAATGCACCTCAACGCCAAAATATACTTCAACCCCGGGATTTTCCAGTCTCCTGATATCTTCAAGAATGGGGCGGTGTTTCGGCAGGTGCTCAAGTCCGGTAAGGTGGTCTGTTATACCCAGTGCCCTGACGCCGAGTCTTCTGCACTCATCCACGATTGCCTGCACCTCCATGCTGCTGTTGCCGCAGCCGAGGTATCTTGTGTGTATGTGGAAATCGTATTTCGGACAGTCTCTCA
>CAYOFY010000114.1:0-3754 GCA_964403465.1 uncultured bacterium | reverse complement strand
ATCATTCCCATCACGCACCGTCCGTATGGTAAACTATACAGTTATTGAGCACGGACCCAGGATTGGCCGGTAGGTTGCATGTGAAGCGGGAGAATCATGGCGCAGATTCATATGATTGAGGTATTCAACAGGAAGGATATCCCTGATGTCTTTGGCCAGGACGTAAGGAAGAACATAGGAGAGATGGGTATATCGGTTGTGGAGGAAGTATTTACATCGGAAATCTACAGATTTCAATGTTCTTCGGGCAGAGACGAACTAAGGCGCATAGCAGAAAATATCCTCGTGGATGCCGTTATACAGGAGTACCTGCTGGACGAAGAGATGAAAGCGGGGGAGAGAGGGGAATTCATGGTTGAAGTTTTCTACAAGAGCGGGGTGACCGATTCTGTTGCCGATACGGTGAGAACGGCTGTCAGGGATGCCGGCATAAGAACGAAGATGGAAGTTTCAACCGGAAGAAGATATTACTTGAGGGGAAATCTGACGGGGAAGGATGTTGAAACAATATGCAGGAAGATTCTCGTGAATCCTCTTATCCAGAATTATTCGGTAATTGAAGGAAAAGGAAACCATCCCGATGCATGAGCATGCATTGAAGGTTGATGTCATTGGCGCCGATGACAGGAGACTCCTTGAGATAAGCGAGAAAAACCTGCTCGGGCTTAATCTGACCGAGATGAAGGCGATCAGGAAATATTTTGCCGCCATGGGCAGGAATCCCACTGATTGCGAGATTGAAACCATAGCGCAAACATGGTCCGAGCATTGCTGCCACAAGATATTCAGGACAGATATAGAATACACGGAGAAAGTTGACGGGAGAACCAGAAAAGAAGAAATAAATCTCCTCGGGGAAATCAAGAAGGTAACCGGAAAACTTGAGAGCGACTTTTGTGTCTCTGTTTTCAAGGACAATGCCGGTATTGTAAGATTTAACGATAAGTACGGTATTGCCTTCAAGGTTGAAACCCATAACCATCCTTCCGCTCTTGAACCATACGGAGGCGCCGGTACAGGGACAGGGGGCGTCATAAGGGACATACTGGGTGCGGGGAAGGGCGCCAGGCCTATCCTGAACACCGATATATTTTGCTTTGGCATGCCGGATGCCGGTTACGAGATGCTTCCCGAAGGGGTCCTCCATCCACGGAGAATTTTCAGGGGTGTCGTAAGCGGGGTAAGGGATTACGGGAACAGGATGGGTATCCCCACAGCCAACGGAGCGATTATATTTGACGAAGGGTACCAGAACAACTGCCTTGTCTTCTGCGGAACACTCGGTATTATCTCACTCAGGAATGTTGATAAGAAAGTGAAAGAAGGAGACCATATCGTTCTGGTGGGCGGCAGGACAGGGCGGGACGGGATTCATGGCGCCACCTTCTCCTCAATACAACTGGATGCGAATGTCTCCACCAACGTGGTTCAGATAGGAAATCCGATAGTGGAGAAGAAGATGATGGATGTCCTCCTGGCAGCGGTGGATGAAGGGCTTTTCAATTCCGTAACCGACTGCGGGGCAGGAGGACTCTCTTCCGCGGTCGGCGAGATGGGCAGCGATATTGGAGCCGTGGTCATGCTGGAAAAGGTTCCGCTGAAATACAGGAAACTGCTGCCGTGGGAAATATGGATTTCCGAATCGCAGGAGAGGATGGTTCTTTCAGTACCGGGAAGAAACCTTCAAAGACTGCTCGGATTATTTGAAGAGGAAGATGTTGACGCGACTGTCATCGGACAATTCGGGAAAACCGGCAAACTTGAAATCTATTACCGTGACGAGAAAGTCTGCGAGCTTGACATGGAATTCCTTCACGGCGGGGTTCCGCGCAGAAACCTGAAGGCGCAGTTTCATTCCTTCGGAAAGGACAGGGAAAAGGAAAAACCGTCCGTGAAGATATCCGACTGGAGAGAGCGCGTCCTGAAAATCCTGGCAAGTCCGAATATAACTTCCAGGGAAGCGGTTATAACCCAGTACGACCACGAGGTGCAGGCCCGCACCATACTTAAACCGCTTGCCGGGATGGAACACAGAGGTCCCTCGGATGCCGTTGTCCTGAAACCTCTTTACGATGATTACAGGGGCATAGCGGTCGGCTGTGGCATAAACCCCTTCTACGGAAAACGCGACCCTTACCTCATGGCCGGTTGCTGCATTGAAGAAGCCCTGAGAAACATCGTTTCCTGCGGCGCCGACCCCGGAGAGGTTGCGATACTCGACAACTTTTCATGGGGGGATGTAAGCGAGGGAGAGAATCTTGGCACCCTTGTCAGATGTGTCAAGGGATGCAGAGACTTTGCGCTCGGATACAGGCTTCCTTTCATCTCGGGCAAGGACAGTCTCAACAATTTCTTCGTTGACATAAAGACGGGGATGATAACTTCAATTCCGGGCACGCTCCTCATTTCCGCGGTCGGCATTATCGGGGATATAAGAAGAGTGGTCTCCTCCGATCTCAAGGAAAACGGCAACCCTCTGTATCTGTGCGGTGAAACGCGCAGGGAGATGGGCGGATCCCAGTACTATGCCGTTTTCGGTATCGCCGGAGGAGAGGTGCCCCGTCCTGTCCCTGCAAAAACCCTCCGGCTGATGAAAAAACTTCACTCATGTATGGAGAAGTCCATGATAAGGGCATGCCATGACTGTTCCGACGGCGGGTTCATGGTTGCAATGGCCGAGATGGCCACCGGCGGAGGCATGGGTGCGGAAATTTTTCTTGACATGATGATTGCCGGGGATACTTCTCCGGAAACCCTCCTCTTTTCGGAAAGCCAGGGCAGGTTCGTTGTGGAGGTTGACATGAATAGAAGGGATGAGTTTGAAGGTATCATGGGCGGGAGCGTTTCAAATGTGGGAAGGGTTACGGAAAACGGAATGCTTGGAGTTTTCCATGGCGGTGACAGGTTGTTCTCGCTTGGAATTGACGATGCTGAAAAAGCGTGGAGGTCAGGGTTGAAATGGTGAAACCGAGGGTGCTCATATTGCGCGTGGCAGGCACGAACTGCGACATGGAGACCGAATGGGCATTCCGGCTTGCGGGCGCTGCGCCCGAGAGGATACACATAAACAGGATCAAGAGAAAGGAGAAAAAGATAAACGATTACCAGGTGCTGGTTATTCCGGGAGGTTTTTCCTATGGAGATGACATATCTGCCGGCAAGGTGCTGGTCAGCGAGATAAGGCACAACATGGGCGAGGATATTGACAGGTTTATCGGGGCGAAAAAGCCGCTCATAGGTATCTGCAACGGTTTCCAGGTCCTCGTCAAGGCAGGTCTTCTGCCATGGCGGGGTGAACAATCCGTTACGCTGGGCTGGAATGACTCGGCAAGGTTTGAAGACAGATGGGTATACCTCAGGATAGAAAAAAACGCTTCACCCTTCCTGAAAGGTATGCCGCCGGTGATAAGGTTGCCGGTTGCCCACGCAGAGGGCAAGTTCATAACGGACAGCAGTTCCACGCTCGTGAAGATAGAGAAGGATAACCTTGTCTTTTTCAGGTACTCATCCCATGACGGGGAAATGGCAGGATATCCCTGCAATCCCAACGGCTCAACCGCGGGGATAGCCGGCCTTACCGACTCCAGCGGACTTGTCGTGGGAATAATGCCGCATCCGGAAAGGGCCTTGCTCAGGTATTTTTATCCTGACGCAGGGGAAGGGGATACCGGGGATTACGGATACGGATACAGTTTTTTCAGGAACATAGTGGAGTACATCGGGTAGGGGAAAAGGGTCATTCCCCTGTTGTCAT
>CAYOFY010000113.1:0-3900 GCA_964403465.1 uncultured bacterium | reverse complement strand
AATTTTGCGAATACCGGCCAGCCGATATTCTTCATCGCCGCAATCATGTGCGAGCCGTGCATCATAATCGGCACATTCAGTTTCGGGTCTTCGGCCAACTGTCTGAAAGAACCCAGCCCTGCCGAGTATGTTACAAGAAGACCGTTTGCGCCTGCTTCCACCGCCCTGTGCGCCCGTTCAACAATTTTTCCCGGTTCGTGTGTGATGCTCAAGAGGTAGATGGGCTTTTTCCCTGTCTTCGTCTTTGCTTTATCCAGCGCCTCCATGACCGCTTTAAGCCGGTCCAGATAGTTGTTGTTTGATACATCCGACGTCATCTCGTCATCCTTGATAAAGTCCACCCCTCCCAGGGCCGTCTGGTAACACTGGTTTGCCACCTGTTTGGGAGTCATCCCCATCTTGGGTTTTATTATATGCAGTGACATCGGCCTTTTTTCCACGCCGAGAAGTTTTCTGATGCCGGGAACTCCGAACTTAGGACCCTTGAAGTGTGCCAGGAAATCCTTCGGCAGAAAAAGGTCGAGCAGCCGAAGGTTCGGACTGTAGGCAAAGCAGTTGCCTGCAATGGCAAGAAGCATCATCGTGATATTATCCCCCCATGCCTCAACCGGAAAAGCCAGTTGTACCACCGCCTGTTTGCGGTCTGGCTCGGATGTCGGTATCTCAAAGTAACCGACCATCTTGCTTGAATATCTGCTCCTGACTTCCTCCGTGTCTTCTTCAACCTTCTCCCACGTGCCTGTTGAGCCCTCCAGGGCCATTGCCTGCACGAGCGCGAAATGGTCAATGAAATCTTCGCCGGGCAGCCTGTCATCCATATAATATGTTGCTACAACGTACTTATTCCTGTCTATACCGTCAAACGACTGAACGAAAATCTCCGGGTCATAATATCTGGTGTACATCTCATTCCTCCCCTGCCCTGAACCGACGTTTTTTGTCGTTGCGAGCCCCGTTATTTGGGGCGTGGCAATCTCAATCTTGTTGTGAGGGGCTTTGATTCTGCTTTTTTCCCCTGTGTTTTTCTGCCGGCCGGCAACCTGAGCAAACGCTCGGCATTTTCTTCAACTTTTTCCGCCATATCCTCAAAACTGCTTCCCTGGAAATGTGCCGCAAGAAAATACAGCGCGTCTATAACAGACATCTGAGATATCCCTGAATGAGAAACAGCCGAGTTTATCCTTCTTTCCCGGAATACCGTCAGGATTGCCGTGTCGGCAAGTTTAGCCAGCGCTGAATCCGAGTAATTCGTAAGAGCCACCGTATATACTCCGCGCTTCTTTGCCAGTCTCAAGAGGTCAAGCGTAACGGTGCTGCGGCCGCTGTGGCTCACTCCAATGACGATATCCCTTCTGTCAGCTGAAGAAAGCATCAGCAGACCTTCATACGGGTCATTAACCCCTGCTGTAGAAATACCCAGCCCTTCAAACCTGATTGCCCCAAGTCTCCCGATAAGCCCGGAACTCCCTACGCCAAAAAAGATGACCCGCCGGGCATTAATTATTAGCCTTGCAACATTCACCAGCACTCTTGTATCAACAAGAGCTTCGGTATCCTTCAAATTTTTGCGGCCGAGTTCAAACACACGCCTTATGATTGTTGCAGGCGTATCATCCTTCTGGAATATGTCCGAGACAGCAGATTCCCTGACTGCTGAAGATACCATGTCTAACTGGAATGCCCGATAATTTTTATACCCGAGATATACACTGAACCTGGAAACAGTCGCGGTGCTTGTGCCGGTCTTCTCCGCCAGATGATAAAGATTCAGATGTGCCACGTCGTGGTAATTCGCAAGGATATAGCGGGCAATTTCTGCAAAAGACTTTTTTCTGCCTCCGGCAACCGTATGCAAAAGAGCCAGTGTTGTCCCCTTGTTATTCAGTTCCTGTCCGGCTTCTTTTTCATTTTTTTTCATGATTTTAATAATAATGTAAAAATTTTACAAAGTCAAATGAATTTTATGAAGTATTGACAGAGCTATGTTTTTTCGTTAAAATATTACTAAAATGATTATATTTCTTTGAATAGGAGGCGTGATGGAAAACATTAGAATGTTCTGCTACCAGTGTTCGCAGACGGTAAAGGGAGAGGGGTGCACGCAGGCAGGAGTTTGCGGCAAGGATGCCACCCTTGCGAGACTGCAGGATAACCTCATTTTTGCGCTCAAAGGCATCTCCGCATACCTTTACCATGCAGGAGAACTCGGCTACAGAGACAGGGAACTGGAGAGCTTTGTTGCAAAGTCCCTCTATTCAACCCTTACGAACGTGAATTTTGACAGCCGGAGTTTCGTAAAGGCAGGGTTGGATGCAGGCCGCATCAACGTGGAGGTCATGAGACTGCTGAAGAAAGCGCATATTGAGACTTTCGGGGAACCGGAACCGACGAAAGTGAGCACGGGCACCAGAAAGGGGAAAGGGATAATAGCGACCGGGCACAGCCTGAAGGTTCTTGACGAATTGCTGAGGCAGACAGAGGGTACGGGCATCAATGTATATACCCACTCGGAACTACTCCCGGCGCACGGATATCCCGGACTTAAAAAATATTCGCATCTTGCCGGCAACATAGGCAAGGCATGGTATGACCAGAAGAATGTTTTCTCAGAATACCCGTTCCCGATTCTTGCCACGTCCAACTGCGCGCTGATACCGAAAGAGGATTACAGGGACAGGATGTTCACGGCAGGGGTTGTGGGCCTACCCGGGGTGAAACACATAGAAGGTTATGATTTCTCGGAACTGGTAACCATGGCGAAAGGAATCCCGGATTTCCATGAAACCGCGGGGCAGGCCGTCCTGACAACGGGTTTTTCCCTTTCCACGATCGCTTCCGCGAAAGGCAGGATAAGGGAACTTGTGCAGAAGGGGAAAATAAGAAGGTTTGTTCTTGTCGCCGGATGCGACGCGCCGACAAAAAAGAATGAGTATTACAGAAATCTTGTCAAACTGCTGCCCGGAGATACGGTTATCCTTACGCTTGCCTGCGGGAAGTTCAGGATTAACGACCTTGACCTCGGGGATATAGAGGGAATACCGCGGCTCATAGACCTCGGGCAGTGCAATGACTCAATAGTGGCGATAGACGTTGTCTCTTCGCTGGCCGAACTCTTCGGGGTGGGTATCAACGACCTTCCGGTATCCTATGTTCTGATGTGGATGGAACAGAAGGCAGTGGCGATACTGTGGAGTCTCCTTGCCCTCGGAATCAAGGGGATACGCATAGGGCCCATTATACCGGCATGGGTGAACGCGGATATACTGAAAGTCCTCACTGAAAACTTTGACATGAAACTCATCGGGGATCCGCAGAAAGACGTGGAAGATATCCTGGCCGGCCGTTGAATTAATGTTTCACATGAAATGAGGAGGAATTAGCCCATGAGATTTTCAACGAAAACAAGGTACGGGTTGAGGGCGATGATTGACCTGGCAATACACTACAAGGGCAAGCCGGTTCTCATAAGGGAGATTGCCGAAAGGCAGAAGATTTCGGATAAGTATCTTGAACAGATAATGCTCTCTCTGAAAAAGGCGGGGCTTGTTGAAAGCATAAGCGGCGCCAGGGGCGGGTATATGCTTACAAAGAACCCGGCGGATATAAAGGCGCTGGCTATTGTTGAAATCCTTGAGGGTTCTCTTGCACCCGTTCCGTGCGTGGACCACGGAGGAATCTGCAAACGGGAAAGCGCCTGCACGGCAAGGGAGTTGTGGCTCAGGGTGAAAAAGAGTGTAAATGACACACTGAATTCCTTTTCCCTCAAGGACCTTACCGAAAACAGGCAGGGAAAGAAGGGGATGTTCTACCAGATATGATAGAATAATGTGGGGGAAAGGAACCTTGCAGAACAAACAAGATCATGGCCCCTCACATTGCAGGCGTCGGTTCGGGATAAAG
>CAYOFY010000112.1:0-3975 GCA_964403465.1 uncultured bacterium | reverse complement strand
GGAACCTGTTGTATTCAGCAGCCAGACTCTGGTCAACCGGCACGCTGAACATATCAGTATTATTCTTCCGCTCAAGAATATCTGTGTTTGCTATTCGTGTCATCTTCCCCTCTATTTCTCCACTCTCATCACAATCATTGTGTGATAACGAAACGGAGGCACATGAACCACCGCTACCCCCTCCCTGACCACGGCCTTGATAATTTTCTCCACCGGTTGCTGGTCTTCCTCATAGTAGTAAGGACGCAGGGTCACGACCTTCTGTAAATTGCCGTCATCAATATTGGCCGATATTATAACATTTTCCAGAGGTATTGGTTCGTCAATCCAGTCAACATCCCACTTTTCATAGGGCGGCTTCCTCAGCAGATGTATAATCAGGTCATATCCTTTATCTGTTTTGCGTTGATACACCAGACGTTTCCACCAGAGTTCTTCAGGCGATTCCAACTTGATAATCTTCTCCGCATCAGGCACTATCTCCACATACGGCGCCCAGATAAGGCACGAATAGCGTTCCAGGAATTGCATGATTGGCCTCCAGCTGGGGTAAAACTGCGTGCCGAAATGATGCTGGGTAGCAAGGAACTGCGAACCGAGATAGTTTATGGTAGCCCATGACCATTTATTTATTCCGGGTGTATCGGCAGGGATTTTTGGGAAAAAATAGCCAACTATGACATTGGCTCTATATTTCTGCGCAAGGTAGTCTCTGTTCTTGCAGAGGAGTTCCAGATAATTTACCGGGGAAGATAACTCCGACGGACTACCGGGATTGAGGTTGGGAGGTATCTCCATCAAAAAATTCACGTTCTTCCATCCTGCCGCTGCACGAATACTTGCATCGCCCGTTGTATCCCACTCAAGACCTGCTCCGCGCAATTCATGTCCTCCGCCAAAACCCATGCTTTCCACGGACGAGTTGTACCATGTTCCAAAGTTGGGATTATCCTGTTTGAGAATCTTGGAAAAGATGTAATGGTTGCGGGCATTTAACTCCGCATAATCCTCAGGTCTATCGGAAGGAACGTTCAACTTCCCGTCATATCCGTATCCTCTTATGACCCCCAGATTTCCATCTATGTAAACCCCGTCAAGGTTAAAAAACTTCGCATATTCTTTAATGCCTTCCGCCATAAAAACCATCGCATCCTCCCGCGCAAGGTCCGCAAAGCCATGCTGCCAGTAAGTGACTCTGCGGTCAAGATACGGCTTTGTTACCCTGCGGTTCGGACCGACCTCCATTGGCGAGGCAATTTCCATGGGACTGGGATATCCGCCGTAGACAGGGTCAATCGCAAACTGGCCGCTGCTGTCATAAAGCGCAAATTCCGGATGCTCGCGTATAATCTCATATCCTGCCTGGCCGCAAAATCCCCTGTGCTGGTAAAAGGTTATCCTCTGCCCGAGTTTTTGACTGGCGATAATATTACTCTTGCGCGCAGGTATATTATTCCCGCTGTAAAGGGCCTGGCCCGCCTGATAATTCTCAATGCCGGCCAATATATCCACGTGCACCCCCCAGTCTGTCGGTTCTGAACCAAACTGGTGTACCTGATTATAGTACGTAATCCAGGGGTCAACCTTATGGTAATTCTTTACAACTCCCTGATGTGTATGGCTGTGCTGCTGAACCCTGAACCATTCAGCAGCCACGGCGTAAAACTCCTGCCACCGGTCAACAACCTCTCCATTTTCATTTTCAAATGTCACTTCTATGCCCCTGCCGTAAGTCTCCGAACCCACGTCATACGAAAACTTCCATTTTTTTGTCTCGCCGGGCAGAATTGCAAAATCACACCTGTCTATTTCGCGGCTGATATCAAGGTCCAGATGCATGACGGCAATCAACCTCCCTCTGAATCCTTCTGAAGAATCATTCACCAGTGTCGCTTCCGTGGTGGCAGTCTCACTCTCGTCATAACGCACTTTGTCGGAATGGATATCCGTTATTGTCAATGTTCCCTTCCTGATATTTCGCTCGCCCGGTTTGTACGCGATATTGACCGGCTCAACAGGTCTTACCTCAACAGGCGCTATCTCTGCCGCTCTTTCCCCTGCCAGTTTCCGCAGGACGCGGGTCAAAACTATCATCTCATTGTAGTGTTCCGCGAGAACCGTTTTTATGTTCTTCCCGCTCACATAAGCATCTTTCTCTCTTATTCTTTCTTCAGCCGATTCGTAAAGTCCCTTGTCAATTTGCAGTCGGGCATTTCGGAAGATTTCTATTGACTCCTCATATCCGGAGAGGTGCCTTTTATAGCCCTCATCCACCTGCACCGCCTCAATTTCAAGGTCTTCTATCAAGGCGCCTGTCCCGGCCAGGTTAACCGTTTCCTCAGTCATCATGATATCTATGAGTTCCGCCGCAAAAAAATCCACGTCGTCAACATCAACAGGACCTGCCGCATATATGAACACGCTGATAGATTTAACCTCGGGATTCTCATTGGGGAAAATTCCTCTGCATTCAACCCACCTATCCGAATCAACCTTCCGGGTTATAAGGTTCCACCCGCGGGACCCTTTCTCCGAATACGCATAGATGCCCAGCACAAAAGTTCCCTTCCCTTTAACCTTCGCTTTTGCGATATACGGTTTACCGGTAAGGGGTTTTTCTGTTAACGCTGCACCGATATGAGCGCTGCCGTCCAACCTTACACAGGCACTGCCTTTCCATCCCCCCTTATGAAGATATTCTATCGTACCGTTTGGCGTGGATGGATTTATACCCCAATATTTCGGCAGTACGAGGTCCTCGGGAAGTTTCCATCCTGCTTTTTCCCACGAAACAATACGCTCGTTATCGGCGGTATACTGCTGGCTCTCTTCAAATGAACCGTTAACAACTCCGCCGTAAAGCATTGGCGCCAGCAGTAGAAAAATAAGCAAAAATCCCCGCTTCTTTATTTCCATATTTATATTTCCTGGAATGAATTCCGGTTGTCCGGACAAATCCGGTTGCTCAGGTCACCATTTCACAACAATATAGTCAAGAATCGGATACTGCACGGGAGCCGCATCACGATAGTTTATACCGTTTATAAGCGACCAGACACCATTCTTGTCTTTCGTCTCCAGATGTCCGTCAAGGAACAGGAGATTGGCCATCCCCTTGTGGCGGCAATGGATGCAGGTATCACTACTGCGGGCATACCCATATGTGGTCTGCATCTTGGCGCCCATATCATACGAATCCGCAAGAAGTATAAGCCGGGACATGGTAACTCCCAACCTGCGAGGTTCGTTGTCCATCTTCCAGAATTGGGTTCTGGGATAACTCGCATAATTATAAAGTCCGTCGCCTATCTTCGGGGGCTCTGAAAGACATACCACCACCTTGTACTTGAGATATCCGCAATGCTCCACCAGCACGCGTGCCCACCAGTGCTTGCCCGGCCAGAATGTCGGGTGTTCGTTTGAAGGAAGGTATCCTCCGTAATCCTGGACATACATCATATATCCTATATAACACTGCTTCAGGTTATTCATACATACTGCCTGCCGGGCTTTTTCCCTGGCGGCGCTGAGCGCGGGAAGCAACATCGCGGCCAGTATGGCTATTATCGCCACCACGACCAGCAATTCTATGAGCGTAAATCCTCCTCTTGCGTTAAAACTCCGGCGGATAAATTTTCTTTCCATCTTTCTTTCCTCCTCTTTGCATTCCGTCTCTTGCCAAGCACTCTGAACTCATTACTAATAACTATTTCTTGCCATCACCCCCTTTCCGGTTTTTTGGGAACTTCCGCATGTCTGCCTCACAATAAGATGGGTATCAAGAAAAATCTTTTTTCTTTCAGATTGTCCGTTTATCTTCCTCAGCAATATCTCTGCTCCAATTCTTCCCATCTCCTTTTCCCTGCAATCAACAGTTGTCAATGAAGACTCCATGTTATCGGAAAAGCGCAGATTCCCCAATCCGACGACTCCCACATCTTCCGATATTCTGTATCCCTTTCGAACAAGGTATTT
>CAYOFY010000111.1:0-3979 GCA_964403465.1 uncultured bacterium | reverse complement strand
AATAACACACATTGCCGGGTTAAAAAAAACCTCAGGCCTGTCTCTCCTGTTGGGGAGATTTCTTGACAGGCGGGGGTGTTGAGAGTATCGTTTATACCACGTTGATTTCATCATACAGGGGGCAAACAATGAGGATAGGAGTGGTCGGTCTTGGCAGGAGAATCAGCGGGGTGATCTACGGCCCGGTAAGGGAGATGCAGCCCGATATTCACGTCACAGGAGTCGTTGACCCTGACGAAAAAGGCGCCCGATCGCGTCTTTCCGAGCAGGACAGGAAGGAAGCGGTCTTTTACAGGACGCTTGACGAGATGGTGCGCCGGGCAAAACCCGATGCGCTTTTCATAGGGACCCGGTGCAACCTGCACACGCCGTATGCAATCCAGGCGGCAAGGTTTGATATCCCTCTTTTTCTGGAAAAGCCGGTGGCCATTTCAATGCAACAGGCGCTTGCACTTGAAAAGGCATTTGAAAAATCAAGATGCAGGGTTGTTGTCAGTTTCCCGTTGCGTGTATCACCGCTTTGCGCTTTTGCCAGGGATTACGTGGAAAAAGGCGCGGTTGGCGAGCCGGTACACATCATGGCCTGGAATTACGTCCCTTACGGGGTCGTTTACTGGGAACAGGAATACCGCAACTACAAAATAACACAGGGACTTTTCCTGCAGAAAGGGACACATGATTTTGACTACATGAGTTACCTCATGGGTTCGCCCATTGTCAGGATTGGCGCAATGGCAGTATTCATGAAGGTCTTCGGCGGCAGGAAACCTTCCGGCCTTGTATGCTCAAGGTGTAAAGAAACGAAGACATGTCTGGAAAGTCCGCAGAACAGGAAGCGAAACCGTTCGGGATACCATGAGAATGACCATCCATGCGTTTACAGCGTTGACTGTGGTTCCATTGAGAAGGGAACCAACGAAGATGCATCCAGCGCGGTCGTTGAATTTGCATCGGGCGCGCACGGAATCTACACGCAGGTGTTTTTCACGCGCAGGGACGCTGCATGCCGCGGCGCAACGGTGAGCGGCTACATGGGAACGCTGGAATTTGACTGGTACAGGAACCAGTTGAATTACACCCGTCACCACAGGCCCTTTTCCGATACTGTCAGTACTGACCCGGGACTCAGCCATTTCGGAGGGGACGCCGAACTTGCGCGCGACCTGGTAAACCTTGTAAAAGACAGCAGGGCGGTTTCAAGGACACCAATAGAAACAGGGCTTGCGAGTGTGTACACCTGCCTTGCGGCGAAGGAGTCCTATCAGAAGGGGCGGTTCGTCAATGTCCGCCAGGTCGGCCGGGTACCATAATTGACCGGGGAGCCCGTCAAAAGATATAATTTATAAAGGAACAAGACGATAAATCAAAATCCCTCACAAGAGGGTATATCAAGCAGGGTTCGGGATAAAGGATTCCTATGGCAAAACTTAAGAATGAGATGAGAAGGATACACCGCAGAAAACTCAGGAAGGCAAAAGAACGTCTGAAACTTGCAGAAAAAGGCAAGGATTACAGCAAGCTCAACAGCACCGCCAGGAAGGTTTTTTACAAGCGTCTTAAGGCAGGCTATGAATTTCCCGCCAGGATATCGTCATCCGGATAGAGATTTAAGATAGAAAACTTGGGGGACAGGGAGAGGTCGCATAGAGGCCGAGTGCGCGCGCTTGGAAAGCGCGTATCCGGAAACGGATCGTGGGTTCGACTCCCACCCTCTCCGCTTAGATTTGCAAGCAAGGGGAGTCGAAGAGAGCGAAGTCAGCCAAGCCGACGAGCACGAGGGTTGGCAGCGAATGGCCGACCCGAGCAGTTTCGGGATGCGAGAGGCGCCGACTCCCACCCTCTCCGCTTACGCTGGAAAACAACTTCAGCGGATGAATCCACTCAGATTCCCTGGAAGGGAAGACCCCGGGCACGCCGATGCCCTTTTCTCCGGTGATAGAGAACTCTGCATTCCGAATAAGGAGTGGATAAGGAAAGTTGTAAGAACCGTCTGTGGTTGGGACGGGGAACGGGGAGAAGAAGAATGATTAAGGGAAGAATCGTTGATTTGAGTCACCGGCTCTTTCCGGAGAAGGAAGAATACCATCTGCGCTTGAAAACGCATCGGACAGCCGATTTATACCCGCAGTACAAGGTGAGCGAGGGGGTCTGGTACATACTTCAGGATATTGAGATGTCATCTCACTGCGGCACGCATATAGAATTTCCTTACCATCACAACAAGAACGGTCTGGACGCGGCCGGGTTTCCTCTGGAGAAGTTGATGGGCGATGCGGTCCTTCTCAATTTTCGGAATAAGAAGCCCAACGAAGCCGTAACACCGGAAGAGTTAAAGTCATTGGACCACAAGATCAGACAGGGCGACATGGTCTTGTTTAATTTTGACTGCGCCAGGTACTACCGTACGGAACATTCCCATGACCGCCCCTATATTACCCTTGAGGGCATCAGATGGCTTGTACATGAAAAGAGAATCAGTCTGATCGGTTCCGACGCCTCGGGCATAGAAATCAAGGGGGCGCCGGATCAGCCGAACCATCAATTGCTTATGGATAACGGAATACCAATCATAGAATTTGCCGCCAATCTGGATCGGCTGCGGAAGGAAAGATTTACGCTGCTGGTACTGGTGCCGGCCATCCAGGGGCTGGATTCGTGCCCGGTACGGCTTGTGGCGATAGAAGAAGAACCGTAGGAGATAGACATGAAGGATGATATTTCAAGAGAACAGGCGCTGGGTCTCTTTCGGAAAATGCTGGAAATCCGAAAGTTCGAGGAGAAACTGTACTTTCTCTTTTCGACGAGATTAATGCCCGGCAGCATGCACCAGTATAACGGCCAGGAGGCGGTGGCCGTGGGTGTGTGCGCGAATCTTCACCGGAACGATTACATAACCAGTACGCACCGCGGTCACGGCCATTGTATCGCCAAGGGCGCTGATATCAACGCGGTGATGGCGGAGATGTTTGCCAAGAAGACCGGCTGTTGCAGGGGGATGGGTGGTTCCATGCACATCGCGGATTTCAGCGTCGGTATGCTGGGAGCCAATGGAATTGTGGGTGGTGGCATTCCCCACGCGGTGGGTGCGGCCTGGACAAGCCGGTATAAGAAAACAGGACAGGTGGCGGTCGCCTTTTTCGGCGACGGGGCAGCGAATGAAGGTTCTTTCCATGAGAGTCTGAATCTGGCGGCGGTCTGGGAACTGCCGGTGATTTTCGTCTGTGAAAACAATCTCTATGGATTTTCCACGCACTATCGCAGAGTCACGCCTATTGACAGACTGGCTGACCGCGCGGTCGCGTACGGCATCCCCGGCGTTATCGCAGACGGCATGGATGTCCTGGATGTATTGGAGAAATCAAAGACGGCGATAGCGCGAGCCAGAGAGGGAAAAGGACCGACTCTCCTGGAATGCAAGACATACCGGTTCATGGGTCATTCCCGGTTTGAAAAACCAACCTATCGCACACCGGAGGAACTTGACGAATGGAAAAACAGAGACCCGATTCCCCGCTTCGCGGAATATATTATGAAACACTATGGAGTGAGCGACCTGGACATCAGAAACATAACCGGAGAGGTTGAAAAGATAATAGAAGCCGCAGTGGTTTTTGCCGAGCAAAGTCCCGATACCGAGCCGCAGGATTATCAAAAATACATTTATGGATAGGAACAGAGCCATGATCGCAACCAGGATGGCGCAGGCGTTGAGGCAGGCGTTGATAGAAGAAATGCGGAAGGACGAAGACGTTGTTTTGCTGGGAGAGGATATCGGCGTATTCGGCGGCGCCTACCGGGTTACCGAGGGATTGCTGGACATGTTCGGTGAAGACAGGGTGCGCGACACACCCGTATCGGAGATTGCCATTGTCGGTGCCGCGGTCGGAGCGGCGATGACGGGTCTGCGGCCCGTGGTGGAAATTCAGTTCAACGATTTCCTCACCTGTGCAATGGACCAGATCTGCAACCAGGCCGCAAA
>CAYOFY010000110.1:1977-4014 GCA_964403465.1 uncultured bacterium | reverse complement strand
TGATGTCTTTTATCAAGAGCGACGAGAGAAGCCGAACGCAGACCGCCTCGCCGGGGCGGGCAAGTGTCCCGTCTGAGGAAAGCCGCCCGGTTGGGCACATGTTAACGTGCATTTTTTATATCAGAATTTCTATAATATTTTAACATCTTTGCGAAAATCTTGTGAAATTTGCTATAATTGACGAATGCGGACCTGCAAATCCTTCATTCCGATTCTCATACTATTCTCTTTTGCCACTGCTGTTAAGAGCGCGGAATTGAAACCCTCCGGGTTTATCAATGATTATACAAATACTCTTGCGGCGCAGGACAGGGAGGCGCTTGAATCACTCGTTGCGGATATTGAGAAAGAAACATCGTCCGAGATAGCCGTTGCCATAATCAACAGTCTTGAAGGCAGAAGCATAGAAGATTATGCGAATGAAGTTTTCAACAAATGGGGCATCGGTAAAAAGGGGAAGGATAACGGCGTGCTGATACTGGTAAGTATGAGCGACCGCAAGATGAGGATAGAGGTCGGGTACGGGCTGGAACCCGTGTTGCCCGATGCCGTCTGCGGCCGGATAATAAGGAACATAATGGCGCCCCGATTCAGGGAGGGTAATTATTACGGAGGAATTTCCGAAGCGATAGCCGCGATAAGAAAATCCATAAAAGGTGAACCGCCTTCCTCTGTGAGCGGCAGTTCCGACAGGATGAAGATCCTGCTTTTTTTGGCGGGCTGGCATGCCTTTCTGATTCTCTTTGCTTTCCTGCTTTTTGGCATCGTCGGTATTATCGCATACCTGATGATTGTGGCGTCGCTGGTCATGATAGCCATCGTCTCTGCGGGCAATATAGGGTCCTCCGCGCTAATGGGTCTGCTGGTATTCGTGCCGTTTATGCTGGTTTTTTTTGCAGGATTTCTGTCCCCTTTTATCTACACCTTTCTCAGGTGGCACCTGAAAAAAAAGTACAGGAACAGATGGAAAAGTCATATCCCTGAATACCTGAAAAGACCCATGGCCTCATACGGTTCTTCGGGCGGATTCCACGGCTCCGGAGGCGGAGGAGGATTTGGAGGCGGATGCAGCGGAGGCGGAGGGTCAAGCGGCGGCTGGTAACCGGAGGAATGACGGAAAAATGGAAAAAGCGAAGAAAAAAATAGAGAATTTCATAACGCTGCTGAAGGAAATTTTCGGCAGCGGGCTTGTAAGCGTTATCGGCTACGGAAGCATCGCCGACGGGAAATATATGCACGGGCAGTCAGATATAAATCTCATCGTCGTAATTGACAATTTCCGGGCAGCGGATATAATCCAGACGAGGAAAAGACTGGCAAGACATGCAACCAGAAATGCCATAACGCCTTTCTTCTTCAGCCCGGATTTTCTCAAGGGCTCGGCGGATGTTTTTCCGATGGAATGGAGAGAGATAAGGGAAAATCACGTAATATTTTACGGGACGGATTTAACGGGAAACATCTCCGTTGACAACAAAAACCTGCGTCTGCAGATTGAAAGAGAACTGAAGCAGAATTACATCAATTTCCAGCAGGGATTGGTATTCAGCAGGGATATCTCGGCCGTACTTGAAGATTCCTGCAGGTCCCTCAAGGTCATCATGCGCAGCATCAGGGATATCTTCCCCGGGGTGACAGAGGAGCCGGGCTACGCGGAAAAACTTGAAAATCTTCTTTCAGGCAGGACAAGGATTGGGAAAACGGAATTGACGGAAATTGCTGAGAGCCATCTTTCATTCATGAATGAACTCGTAAGGAGAATTGACCGGGTTCAACAGTAAAAACAGGATAGCGAGATTCAGGGGAAAGAGCAAAACCTCTGCGCGAAGGGTCTGTAAGGATGGGTCCCGATAGAAAGAATCGGGACGACAGAGAACGTCGGATTGCCACGCCCCAAAGAACGGGGCTCGCAATGACAAACAACAAGGTTATGGATCCCGATAGAAAGAATCACTGGTCCCGATAGAAAAAATCGGGATGATAAAAAGCGTCAGATGACGAAAAACGTCAGATGATAAAAAACATCAGTTCGGGGTA
>CAYOFY010000110.1:0-1877 GCA_964403465.1 uncultured bacterium | reverse complement strand
AAAGGAGGTCAGTATGAAAAAATGGTATGTTGTTCCGGTGTTGATAGTAATCCTGCTGATTGTGCTGTACCAGGCATTCAAGTTCCAGTACAACCGGCTCGTTGCGCTTGACCAGCAGGTGAAAGAATCATGGTCCCAGGTAGAGAATGTTCTTCAGAGAAGAAATGACCTCATACCCAACCTCGTAGAAACGGTCAAGGGTTACGCGAAACACGAGAAAGAACTCTTTATGGAAGTTACGGAAGCCAGGAGCAAATGGGCAGGAGCAAAAACGATACAGGAGAAGGAAGCGGCTGCAAATGCAATATCAGGAGTACTGAGCAGGCTTCTTCTCGTCGTTGAAAACTATCCGCAACTTAAAGCAAGTGAAAACTTCCTGTCCCTCCAGGATGAACTCGCGGGAACCGAGAACAGAATTGCGGTTGAAAGGAAACGGTACAACGAAACCGTTAACAGTTACAACCGCACGGCAAAGGCCTTCCCTGTGGTTCTTTTTGTAAGGTTATTTGGATTTGACGCGGAAAAGGAGTATTTCCAGGCAACCGAAGGAAGCAGTGTTCCGCCGGCTGTAAAATTCTGAATCGTGATACCGGAGATAGCAATATGCCTCTTGAAAAATTGAAGAATCTGATGACTGATAGAATGTCGCAACTTGAAGAACAGGGCGCGATGAAGGGTCCGGAACCGGTGATAACCCGGATTAAACCCGCATCGGGCAGGAAGGGACCGCGTCTTTTTGTACGCGGGGACAGAAGGGATTACATCAAGATGAACTCAAACTCCTATCTGGGGTTGTCCCTTGATAAGGAGGTAATAAGAGCAGGGGCGGAAACAGCCGAAAAATTCGGGGCGGGTCCGGGTTCGGTCCGTTTCATAAACGGCACGTTCAGACCGCACGCCGAACTTGAAAAAAGACTGGCGCTATTCCATGGCAGGGAGGCAGCCATCCTTTTCAGTTCCGCGTATGCCGCAGTGTGCGGAGTGGTTTCTTCCCTGATATCCGAAGAGACCGCGGTACTGAGCGACGCCCTGAACCACAACTCAATAATAAATGCCGTGAAACTTTCAAAACCGAAGGAGAAAAGAATCTATGAACACCTGGACATGGCTTCTATGGAAGCTCATATCAAAGAACTGAAAGGCACCTGCAGACGTATTCTTGTCGTATCCGACGGCGTATTCAGCATGAGGGGAGATTACCCGGACCTCAGGAAAATGGCATCCATCGCCAGAAAACATGATTCCGCCTTTGAAGAGGGGGTCATAACCATGATAGACGATTCACACGGAATCGGCGCTTACGGAAAGACAGGACGCGGAACCTGCGAGGTTACCGGCGAATACGGTATTGACGTAATAATATCAACGCTGGGGAAGGCGCTCGGGGTGAACGGCGGATACGCGGTATCCGACGCAAAAGTGGTGGAATACCTGCGCGAGGTTGCACCTTTCTACATATATTCAAATCCCGTAACCCCTGGCGAGGCCGGCGCAGCGTTGAAGTCGCTGGAAATCCTCCAGAGCGGCAGGGGCAGAAAGATGCTTTCCTATCTGGCGGAGATTGCTGACCATTTCAGGGAAGGCCTCGTTAATATGGGATACGAGACAATAGAAGGGACGCATCCCGTTGTGCCGCTTATGACGAGGGATACCAAAAAAACAACAGGAATGACGGCGTATCTCAAAAAAAGGGGTATTCTTGCGACAGGGCTCAAGTATCCTGTTGTCCCGCACGGGGATGAATGCATCCGGTTCCAGGTAAACTGCAGTCACACAAGGCATGACGTTGATTACGTGCTGAAAGTGCTGGGTGAATACAAGAAGATGTGAGAGGAAAAAGAAAGGTTGAGATTGCCGCGCAAAGAACGCTCGCAATG
>CAYOFY010000109.1:0-4094 GCA_964403465.1 uncultured bacterium | reverse complement strand
TATAATGTAGGTTTACAATGGAACCTAAATTCATAAGCATCCGGGGTGCAAAAGAACACAATCTCAAGAACATAGACCTTGACATTCCCAGAAACCAGTTTGTGGTCATTACCGGGATATCCGGGTCCGGTAAGTCGTCCCTTGCCTTTGATACCCTCTACGCCGAAGGCCAGAGGAGATACATAGAAAGCCTGTCGGCATACGCAAGGCAGTTCCTTGAACAGATGAAGAAGCCGGATGTTGACCATATAACCGGGCTTCCCCCTGCCATTGCCATTGAACAAAGAAAAGCTGCCTCAAATCCCCGTTCGACGGTTGCCACCACGACGGAGATATACGATTATCTGCGACTTCTTTTTGCAAGGACCGGCGTGCCGCACTGCCCTGAGTGCGGAAGAGTAATATCAAGGCAGTCATCAACGGAGATTATAGACAGGATAGTCTCCAGCGCATCCGACAGACAGATCAAGGTTCTCGCTCCCGTCGTCAGGGGAAGGAAGGGCGAGTATAGAAGCATCTTTGAGCAGATACAGAAAAGCGGCTTCCTCATGATGAGGGTGGACGGAAAGTTTCGCGATATTGAAGAGGATATTAAACTCGCCCGTTACAGGATGCACAACATAGACGTTCTCGTAGACCAGTTTATACCTGCCGAGGAAGAGAGGAGCAGGATTGCCGAGAGCGTGGAGATGGCCCTGAAGGTGGGCAAGGGTCTCATGATAACGTTGCAGGACGGAGAAGAAACGCTTCACAGCGAAAACTATTCATGTGCCCACTGCAATATCGGGTTTGAAGAGTTATCGCCACGCATGTTCTCGTTCAACAGCCCCTACGGAGCATGCCCGGAATGCAAGGGGCTCGGATTCCTCATGAAGGTCGACCCGGAACTTGTCATACCCGACAGGACAAAATCCTTCAGGGAAGGCGCCATTAAACCATGGCAGGATGCAGGGGGGAGAGGGCTGTTTTTATATTACAGGAGTCTGCTCAGGGGGGTTCTGCGGGAACTCAACAGGGATATTGACGTCCGTCCTTGCGACCTCAGGAAAGAAGAACTCAACATAATCCTGAACGGTTCCGAAGAACATGGATTTGAAGGTGTCATACCGAACCTGGAAAGACTTTTCCACCAGACAGAGAGCCAGTACAGGAAAGAAGAGATACTGAAGTATATCCGCGAAGTCAGATGCCCTCTGTGCAAAGGAGGGAGACTGAAGAAGGAATCCATGGCGGTAAAAGTTGCCCGGAAATCCATAATGGAAGTCGCCTCAATGAGTATAAAAGAAGCGAAAGAATTTTTTGATGCCATAACGCTTGACGAGAGGAACAAGATCATAGCAAAGCAGATACTGAAGGAAATAATAAACCGTCTCATCTTCATGGAGGAAGTCGGCCTTGACTACCTTACCCTGGACAGGATGACTCATACCCTGTCGGGAGGAGAGGCGGAGAGAATCAAGCTCGCAACACAGATAGGTTCAGGATTGGTGGGGGTTATCTATATCCTTGACGAACCGACGATAGGGCTGCATCAGAGGGACAACCTCAAACTCATAAATACGCTCAGGCAACTGAGGGACCTGGGCAATACGGTTGTGGTCGTGGAACACGACGAGGAAACAATCAGGAGTGCGGATTACGTGGTGGACCTGGGCCCGGGAGCAGGCAAACACGGAGGCAGAGTGGTTTCCGAGGGGCCTCCTGAAAAAATAAAGGCGGACGGAAATTCCCTGACAGGGCAATATCTGTCCCGCAGATTGTCAATACCTGTTCCGAAACACCGGAGAAAGGGAAATGGCCGACACCTGCAGATACTGGGCGCAAAGCATAATAACCTCAAGGACATAAACGTAAAGATACCCCTGGGCATGTTCGTTTGCGTAACAGGCGTATCAGGTTCGGGTAAGAGCAGTCTGGTCGAGGATATTCTTTACAGGGGCCTGAAAAAAATCCTGTATAGGTCAAAGGAAGAACCCGGGAATCACAGCGCAATCATAGGAGTTGAGGAAATAAACAAAGCGGTCGTGATTGACCAATCCCCCATAGGGAGAACTCCTCGTTCAAATCCGGCAACATATACGAACGCTTTCACGCACATAAGACAACTTTTCGCAAACACTGAAGAAGCGAGAATAAGGGGGTACAGGCAGGGACGGTTCAGTTTCAATGTCAAGGGAGGCAGGTGCGAGGCGTGCATGGGAGAAGGCATAACAAAGATAGAAATGCATTTCCTGCCGGACGTCTTCGTTCCATGCGAGATATGCAAGGGGAAAAGATACAACCGGGAAACCCTGGAGATTTTCTATAAGGGCAAGAATATAGCGGACGTGCTGGAAATGAAGATTGAGGATGCCCTTGATTTCTTCGGGAAAGTATCTTCTGTCAGGGAAAAATTGCAGACACTGAACGATGTGGGCCTTGGCTATATTGAACTCGGACAATCCGCAACAACCCTGTCCGGTGGCGAAGCGCAGAGAGTAAAACTGTCTTCGGAATTATCAAGAAAAGGTAACGAAAAAACACTTTATATGCTTGACGAACCCACGGTCGGACTGCACGTCGCCGACATAGAAAAACTTCTGAATGTTCTCAACAATCTCGTTGATAAAGGCTCTACGGTTATTCTCATAGAACACAACCTTGATATTATCAAATGTGCCGATTACATTATTGATCTGGGCCCTGAAGGCGGGGACAAGGGCGGTTATATCGTGGCGGAAGGGACCCCGGAAAAAGTCGCCCGCAGAAGCAGGTCCTACACGGGACAATTTCTCCGTTCCCACCTTAATATCTGACATTCAAAAAGGTTGTTATTGCGAGGTTAATCCGCCGTAGCTTTAGCGAAGGAGGAGTTATCCGCCGTAGCCTTGGCGAAGGAGGAGTTATCCGCCGTAGCTTTAGCGAAGGTGAGAGCGTGGCGACGCGGCAATACGAAGCTTTGCGGCTAAAAATCTATCCTGTATCAGAAGTGAGAATACCCGGCAGGCTTTATATTTACCGTTTTACCTTTTACCGATAACCCAAGACATTTTTTTTCCTTTGTTATCTCTCCGATACAGGTTACAGGGACCGAATCAACTCTCGCCGGCACTTTATTCTTGTCCCCTGCGGGCACGGTAAACAAGAGTTCGTAATCTTCTCCATCGTTCAATGCGTGAAGAATTGCATCCTTCCCGGTTCTACTCATCCTGACGGCATCGGCAGAAACGGGTATATCTCCAAAGAATATCCTGAAACCCACTCCGCTTGAAAGAACCATCCTGCAAAGGTCCGTTGAAAGACCGTCCGATATATCCATCATCGCATTCACCCGGACACTTCTTATGATTTTCCTGCCCTCCTTTATCCGGGGCATCACATTGAGGTGTTTATTGAGCAGTGTCCCGCCAAGTTTTCCAGTCACGAATATGGCGTCTCCAGGTTTTGCTCCGCTTCTCAGTTTAAGATATTTCTTCTCCACCTTGCCGGCCATGGAAACGTCAATGAACAGAACCGGAGACCTGCTCAGGTTGCCGCCGACAATATCAAACCCGTAGGTATCGGCCATCTTCTGCATCCCATCCACAATCTTCGCAATTGCCTTTATCGGAAGACCAGCCGGGAACCCGGCCGATACGAGAGCATACAGGGGAAGACCACCCATGGAGGCTATGTCGCTCAGATTTACCGCCATCGCTTTCCTGCCTATCTGGAAAAATGAAGCGGCGGGCCTTTTGAAATGTATGTTTTCAACAATGCAGTCGGTCGTCAGGAGCAGATAATGATTCCTGTCGTAGTTCAGAACCGCGGTATCATCCCCGGGACCGACTATGACATCCCTGTTCCTGTACTTCAAACGCTTTTTTATGAAATCAATTATATCATCTTCCGTCATGCCATATATTATGAGAAGTCAGAAGGAAAAAGTCAAAATTATAAGTTTCCACTAAAATTCCGACATAAGAATAGAATCTCTGCCAGAGCCCTGCCGGGCGGTTTCCAAAGCGGGCGTCTGAAAGAGGAGCGGGCAAGGATGCTGTGATGTTTTTTATCAAGAGCGACGAAAGAAGCCGAACGCAGACCGCCTCGCCGGGGCGGGCAAGTGTCCCGTCAGA
>CAYOFY010000108.1:0-4290 GCA_964403465.1 uncultured bacterium | reverse complement strand
CATGCGGTCAACCCGAACCCGTAGAGGCAGGGACCCGTAGGTTCTGCTTGACCTTACTCCGGATGGGGTTTGCCTTTGCTCCGACAGTCACCTGTCAGAAGGTGAGCTCTTACCTCGCCATTTCACCTTTGCCCTCCTTCTCTACTCATACCGTCAAGGACTGCCGCATTTGCGGTATTAACGGCACAGCTATGGAGGGCCGTATTTTTCTGTGGCACTTTCCAGTCTTTGCAGACTGCTCCCGTTAGGAGCCATCCTCCCTGCTGGAGTCCGGACTTTCCTCCCCGACAAAATCAATCGGGGCGGCCGTCCGACTACCCCCGTTCAAAAAAGCTTGGCATCGTCTTTTACGTATTCCTCGGCAATGCGGTCCGCTTCCCTGTTTTCCTCTCTCGGAATGTGCGTCAGGGACACCTTATTATACCTTGAAATGAGAAGTGTTGCTATGAACTGTAGTTTTTTCAGCCATTCATCACGCACCCTGTATTTTCCCTGCATCTGTTTTATCAGAAGCAGACTGTCACTTCTTATTTCCAGATTTGCGGGAAGGTAGCAGAGACATTCAATAAGGGCGGCTATAAGGGCAAGGTACTCGGCAGAATTATTCGTGGCGTATCCGATATGAGCACCGTATTTCTTTACAAGCCCCTTCTTTTCAGAATATATGACAAATCCTATTGATGCTCTACCGGGATTGCCTTTTGAAGCGCCGTCTATGTAAGCAGTGAGGTTCTCCATCAATAGAGTATTCTGCTGCAATTTTCACAATTGACTATTTCTTTCTTGCTTTTCACTTTTTCTACTATGTAGGTAGGAGCAAAAACAGAGCAACAGGAACAACTTTCCCCCTCAAGTTTGCATACTGCAATGCCGTCTTTCTTGCCCTTTCTTATCTTTTCATAGATTCTGTACAAATTTCTGTCTATTCCCGATGCCAGTTTTTCTCTTTCAGCGGATCTTGCCTGCAAACCTGCCTGCATGATTTCAATTTCTTTGCCCTCTTCCTGAATTTTTGATTCAATCTCTGCCTTCAACTGCTCAGATTTTCTTGAGTGTGACGCAAGTTGCCTGGTTATATCTTCATCCTTTTCCATGAGGGAAAGCAGCGCGTCTTCCATGTTTGTTTTCTTACCCTTCAGCATATCTATCTCAGCCAGCAGCGAATTGTATTCCTTGTTGGTTTTTACCTCGTCCATTCTTTTCTGCAATTTTTTTATCTCTTCTTCTATGGCCTGAAGTTCCAGCTCCATTTCCTTTTTCTCAACCTGGAGTTTTTTCTGCTCTTTCTTGATGAGATTTACGTCTTCAAGTGCGGATTCAACGGATTCTCCGAACTTTTTCTTTTTTTCCGGGAAGTTATTGACTGTTTCCAGGCAGGTATGTATCTCGATGTCCATCTCCTGCAATTTTATGAGTTTTTCAATCTCTTCATTTAGCATAGATAAGTATGGTAACCTATCTTCATTCAAAAGTCAAAGGCCGGATTTAATTTAATGCGGTATATGAAACCTCCACCGTTGACCTGATGCCGCCACGTGGTTGAAACTCTCCTTTTACATTCAGATACTTTGGTTTACAGGCATCCACAACATCATTCTTTATCCTGTTAACGGCGTTTTCATAGAATATACCAAGGTTTCTGTATGCCTGAACATATAATTTCAGGGATTTCAGTTCCATGACGAGTTTGTCCGGCTCATATTCAATCGTGATCACTCCAAAGTCCGGCTGGCCGGTTTTGGGGCACATTGATGTGAATTCTGGAATGATTATTGTTATCGTGTAATGCCTGAATTGATTCTCAAAACACTGGATTTCCGGAAGTTCTGCGTCTAATCCCGCCTTTTCGAATCTGCTGTATTCCGAATTTTTCTTCGCGTTTTTCATTTCCTCAAAAAGCGATATCAAAGTAATTGAATTTTCCGGTATATGATTCCGTCTTTCTGACAATATCAGAGATGTTCCTGCCAAGGTATCCTTCTTGCAGTTTTTGCAGGAAATCCTCAATTTGCGCCTTTTCGCCTTCAACAACGATTTCCACATTACCGTCCGGAAGATTCTTCACCCATCCGGTAACGTTTGTCTGCAGAGCTATTTCTCTTGCATAGAATCTGAAGCCTACCTGTTGAACTCTGCCTTTTACAAGGATGTGAGAACGTTCCATCTATGTACGGGTTTATGTGCAGAAGATTTCCCGAACTTCATGGAAGAGACCCTGCGCAAAAGGCAGGGTCTCTTCTGTTACCTCTTAGTATTCTGGATAGGGTGGCGGGGTCGGACCTGATTTTTCTTTCTTTTCGGGTATCTCTGTGACAAGTGCCTCTGTGGTCAGCAAGAGGGCTGCCATGCTTGATGCATTTTCAAGAGCGGTGCGCACAACCTTCGTCGGGTCAACTATTCCTGCCTTTACAAGGTTTTCATATACGTCCGTCTCGGCGTTAAACCCGAAATTTTCCTCCTGTGATTCCTTGACCTTCTGCGCTACAACTGCCCCGTCAAACCCCGAATTCTCAGCTATCTGCCTGATGGGTGATTCAAGAGCTGCCCTGACAATTTTTGCGCCTGTTTTCTCATCCGGATCAGTCAGTTTAAGCTTTTCTATTTCCTGCTGACACTTGAGAAGCGCAACTCCTCCGCCAGCTACGATGCCTTCTTCCACGGCAGCTCTTGTGGCGCTCAGGGCATCTTCAACACGGGCTTTCCTTTCCTTCATCTCGGTCTCAGTTGGAGCCCCGACATTGATTACGGCAACACCGCCTGACAATTTTGCAAGGCGTTCCTGCAGTTTTTCCTTGTCGTAATCGGAGGTGGTTTTCTCAATTTCACCCTTTATCTGGTGTATCCGTCCCTGTATCTTGGACTGCGTTCCCTCGCCTTCAACGATGGTCGTATTTTCCTTGTCCACAATGACTCTTTTTGCCTTTCCCAGCATGGACAGGTCAATATTCTCAAGTTTCAGTCCAAGTTCTTCCATAATTGCCTGGCCGCCCGTGAGAATCGCGATGTCTTCCAGCATCGCCTTCCTTCTGTCTCCAAAACCCGGGGCTTTCACCGCGCAGCAGGAGAAAGTGCCCCTGATTTTGTTTACCACGAGGGTTGCAAGGGCTTCTCCCTCAATTTCTTCGGCGATAATGAGGAGGGGCTTGCCGGCTTGGGCAACCTTTTCAAGCAGGGGAAGAATATCCTTGATTGCTGAAATCTTCTTATCGTGGATCAGGATATAAACGTCATTCAGTATACTTTCCATCCTTTCAGCGTCGGTAACGAAATAGGGGGAAAGATACCCTCTGTCAAACTGCATTCCTTCCACGACCTTGAGTTCCGTTTCCGTCCCCTTTGCCTCTTCAACCGTTATTACTCCTTCCTTCCCCACCTTGTCCATCGCGTCCGCAATAATATGCCCTATCTCGGTATCATTTGCGGCGGCAATGGTGGCAACCTGCTGTATCTCGTTCTTATCCTTGATTGTTTTGCTCATATCCTTGAGCTTGTCAACGACTGCCTTGAGAGCTTTTTCTATACCCCTTCTGAGATGCACGGGATTTGCCCCTGCAGCCACGTTTTTGAATCCTTCCCTTGCAATTGAGAGCGCAAGAATGGTTGCGCTTGTTGTCCCGTCACCGGCGACATCGTTCGTTTTTGAAGCCACTTCTCTGAGGAGCTGGGCTCCGAGGTTTACCGTGGGTTCATCAATGTCAATCTCCTTTGCTATGGTAACGCCATCATTGATCACGGTCGGTGACCCGAATTTCTTTTCAAGAACCGCACACCTGCCCTTGGGGCCGAGCGTCGATTTCAGCGTATCCGTCATTATGTTCATTCCTTCCAGTAGTTTTCTCCTTGCTTCTTCTCCCAGTATTATCTGCTTTGCCATGTAACACCTCCGTTATTTTTCATCAACGACAGCAAGAACATCCTCTTCCCTCAATATCATATACTCCTTGCCGTCAATGGTTATTTCGGTTCCGGAATACTTGCCGTAAAGGATCTTGTCTCCTGTCTTCACTTCCATCGGAACCAGCTTGCCGTTCTCGTCCATCTTTCCCTTGCCGGTCGCAACTACCTTTCCTTCCTGCGGCTTTTCCTTGGCGGTGTCAGGAAGTATGATGCCGCCCTTGGTCTTCTCTTCCGCTTCCAGTGGTTCAACGACCAATCTGTCTCCCAGCGGTCTTAGCTTCATCTTTCCCATATATGCCTCCTTTTTGATTTTCTTCAATGAGAAGTGTTAATGCCGACTTTATTTTTCAAGACTTTAATTATACCTCAAAAATTAAAAGTGTCAAGAGTGAG
>CAYOFY010000107.1:0-4349 GCA_964403465.1 uncultured bacterium | reverse complement strand
GAATCTACATTTTTTTTCGGAGATGTGATAGAATTAATAGTCAAATTTCTTTGAAAGCCGGGATAAGAAGGTTGTAATGCCTTGTTTCTCAAGAGCGGGCCACGTGATTCGGAACGGCGATAGCGGAAAAAGGATATGAAAGATAAAGGAGCGGAAAAGTGGAAGAGGAAATAAAAAAAGCAGAAGTTCTTACGGAGGCATATCCGTATATAAGAGAGTACAGGGATAAAGTTTTTGTTATCAAGTTCGGAGGAAGTATCTTGAGACTGCCAAATGTTAAGGAAAATATACTGAGAAATGTTGCTTTCCTTGAAGCCGTCGGCATAAAAACCCTGCTTGTATGCGGCGGAGGTCCTTTCATAACAGAAGAGATTGAGAAAAGAGGGAAAAAACCATTGTTTATTGACGGGCTCAGGGTTACGGATATGGAGACTTTGCAAATAGTTGAGGATGTGCTTTTCGCAGTGAGGGATGATATAGTGAAGCACCTCATAGAATCCCTGAATGTAAAAGCCGCATCTCTTATGCCCTCAGAGAAATTCATGACCGCAAAGAAGGTTCACTACCAGAAGGGGCAAGAGATCATAGACCTTGGTTTTGTGGGGCAGGTTGCCGGTGTAAACGCGGATTATATCAATGCAAAGCTTGAGAAAGAGAAGGTTCTGGTTATGGCTCCGCTGATTTACGGCAAGGATAACAACCTTTATAATGTCAACGGTGATTCCGTAGCCTCCGGCCTGGCTGAAGGCATCAAGGCGGAAAAACTCATCTTCATTACGGATGTTCTGGGGGTGATGAGAAACCCGCAGAATACTGATACGCTGATATCTATACTGCAGGTATCGGAAGCTGAGGAGTTGATAGAGAAGAACATTATCAAGGAAGGTATGATACCGAAAGTCAAAGCAGGGATTTCCTCCATAAGGAAAGGGGTGAAAAAAGTACATATAATAAGCGGGAACATTTCCAATTCAATAGTACTGGAGATTTTTACCGAACACGGTATAGGCACGGAAATTTGCAGTTGAGGTATTTCAAAATGGAAAAAAACGAGGTTGTGAAAAATTACGATGAATATGTTGTGGGGTCATACACAAGAAGCGGGCTTGTTTTTGTAAAGGGTAAGGGGAGTTATTTGTGGGATATGGACGGGAAAAAATATCTTGATTTCTTTCCCGGATGGGGAGTATCCGGACTGGGGCATTGTCATCCGACTGTCATAAGGGCAGTCAAAGAGCAGGCGGAACAACTGATACATATAGCCAACAATCACTACCATCCCTGGCAGGGAACTCTTGCAAAAAGGTTATCCGAACTTTCTTTTGGCGGCAAGGTTTTTTTCTGCAACAGCGGAGCAGAAGCCAATGAGGCGGCAATCAAACTTGCCCGTCTCTATGGTAAGAAAACCGGCCGCTACGGCATCATATCTATGGAAAATTCATTTCACGGGAGAACACTTGCCACCGTTACAATGACAGGACAGTCGAAATACAGCAAGCCATTTGAGCCCCTGCCGACAGGATTTACGCATGTCAGGTTCAACGACTTTGATTCTCTCAAGAAGGCGGTTGATGCACGAACCGTTGCGGTCATTATTGAACCTGTGCAGGGGGAGGGCGGCATAAATGTTGCCGACAGAGAGTATCTGGAGAAGGTTAAAGACCTCTGCAACAAGAACGACCTTCTGCTTATCTTTGACGAGGTCCAGACTGGTTTCGGACGAACAGGCACTCTTTTTGCCTATCAGTATTTCAATATTTCCCCCAACATCATGACGCTTGCCAAGGCACTTGGCGGCGGTTTTCCGGTAGGTGCGATGGTTGCGGATAAGGAATTGGCAGACCTGATGGTGCCCGGAACGCACGCCTCCACCTTCGGCGGCAGTCCAATTGTCTGTGCGGCTTGTCTCGCGGTGCTGGATGCCATAGAGAAAGAAAAACTTCTGGACAACGTTAAAAAGCAGGGGACCTATCTGAGAAACAAGCTCACCGCATTCAAGGAAAAATACCCGTCGGTGAAGAAAATAAAAGGTCTCGGCGTCATGCTTGCCATGGAAATGGACCGGGAAGGAACCGGTCTGGTCAACATATGTGCCGGGAACGGACTTCTTATAAACTGCACTCACACCAGCATAATGAGAATCATGCCTTCAATCGCTGTAACCAGGCAGGAGATAGACGAAGGAATCGCAATCCTGGACGCCTCAATCGCGGAATTTACGGGCTGATTGCGGGGTAAGTCATGGAGAGAGGTGATGAGAGAATGAAAAGGGATTTCCTGGGAATAAACGACCTGACCAGAGAGGAGATTTACAAAATCTTTGATCTGGCAAAACATTATAAATCCATCAGAAAGAAGGGGCGGGACTCCTCCGTACTGGATAACAAAACCATAGGACTGCTTTTCAATAAGCCCTCAACACGGACAAGAGTTTCCTTTGAGGTCGCAATAAACGAACTTGGAGGAAGAACTCTGTACCTCTCGGGGGCAACAACGCAGATTTCCAGGGGCGAAACAATAAAAGACACGTCGGAAGTCCTTTCCAGGTATCTGTACGGACTTGTCATCAGAACCTACAGGCAGGAAGATGTGGAAGAATTTGCAAAGCGGTTCTCGCATCCCGTGATAAACGCACTCACAGATCTTCTGCATCCATGCCAGATACTCAGCGACTATTTCACAATTTACGAAAAAAAGGGCTACATAGAAGGAGTGAAAGTCACATATATAGGCGACGGCAACAATGTATGCAATTCACTCATACTGGGTGCCGATATTCTGGGTGTAAAGATGAGAATCTCGGTTCCTGAAGGATTCCGACCTGCCGAAAGAATAATCAAGCTTTTGAAACACAAGAAGTTGCTTACGATAGATACGCATCCGGGGAGATTCATCTCCGATGCTGATGTTATATACACCGATACATGGGTTAGCATGGGCGAAGAAAAAGGGATAGAAAACCGGAGAAAGGTTTTTCGGAAATACCAGATCAACAGGAAATTGTTGAGCACCGCCAAGAAAGACTTTCTATTCATGCATTGCCTTCCTGCCCACAGGGGTTGGGAGGTAACAGACGAGGTTATAGACAGCAAGAATTCAATCGTGCTTGACCAGGCGGAAAACCGCCTTCATTGTCAGAAAGCACTCCTGCATTTTCTTTACTCCGAACCCCGGAATAAATCTCTTTCATTGTGAAGAGTTTCGATTTATATATTAAATCCATGAACTACGAAAAACGCATAAGGAAAGCAGTTGAATACCTTGAAAGAAAAAATCTACCCGCATTGCTGATAAAAAACCCCTCAAACATTTTCTATCTTACAGGACTCCTTGACATAGAAGGACTGCTTGTAATTGACCATTCGGAACTGCATCTTTTTGTGCCAGAACTGTATTATCAGGAATGTATTGACAGCCCTTCCTGCAAAAGAGGCATAAGTATACAGACCTATAAACCGGGCACTTTCCTGAAGTTTATGGGCCGTTATAGAAAGACGGCTTTTATAGACACGGAGCTTACCTACTCAGGATTTGTCGCTCTCGGGAAAAAACATGGTTTGAAATTTGTCCCTGTACCCAATTTCCTCAAGGATAAACGTATGCTGAAGGATAAGGAGGAGATAAAACTTATCAGAAAAGCACTGGATATAAACGTCAGGGTTTTCCGGCAGGCGGGGAGAATGATCAGATGCGGTATGACAGAAAACGAGATGGTGGGAGAAATTCTCTGCCTGATAAGAAAATACGGAGGAAGAAAGGAGGCCTTTGAACCCATTGTGGCGGCAGGGGTGAATTCGGCATACCCGCATCATAAGAGCGGACGTAATACGATGGAAAAAGGAAGGCCGGTGGTGGTGGACGCCGGGGTTGATTTCGGCGGATACAAAAGCGACCTGACAAGAACCTTTTTCCCCGCGGGCCCTGACAAACGGTTTTCGGGGTTCTATAAGATATTGAAAGAGGTGCATGAAAGAACCATGGATTTCATAAAGCCGGGAAAGACCGGAAAAGAAATACATGATTACGCATACGGACTGTTGAGAAAGAAAGGACTTGATAAATACTTTATACACGGACTCGGGCACGGCGTGGGCATAGACGTTCACGAAAAACCGGTTTTGAATTCCAAAAGCAGGGATATTATTCAGAAAGGGTGCGTTTTTACCGTGGAACCCGGGATATACGTACCACATCTGGGGGGTGTCCGCATCGAGGATATGGTTATAATGGACTGATAAATCTGGTAGATTGGTCTTGCCCGGATATCCTGTTTCTGGTCAGCAAAGATTGTTTGATTTTTTACGCTCTAAATTATACAATTATTGAGGATTGCGTAAGTAATGTCCTAT
>CAYOFY010000106.1:0-4373 GCA_964403465.1 uncultured bacterium | reverse complement strand
CATTGCGAGAGCCGGTTCTATCGGCTCGTGGCAATCTGACGCCTTTTGTCATCCCGATTCTTTCTATCGGGATCCATCACCTTCTCGTTTTCACCTGCAATGACAATGTGCCGGGGGTTTTGATTTACCGTCTTTATTTCATTTGAAAAATCCCCTGTAACGCACCTCCTCTTCCACGCACCGGTAGGCATATCCTATGTAATCCATCTGCGAATAGATTCTCGTGACGGTCTGCCAGTCCTGCGCCTGTTCGTTCTTGCCCGCTGGTGCTGCCGCGGCATCTATATCCGCCAGACGGGTTGTGTATAGCGATGAATTCGCTCCGGCAACCTGCAGGATTCTGTCTTTCTTCTGCTTTGCCTCCTCCGGCTGACGTTTCAGCCAGGTGTCAAAATCCTGCACAATCAGCCTGCCAAAAAGGTCCGGGGTATGATAGTTATTTCCAACCGCAGCCCATGTGGAACCTCCCCGCTGCGAGTTGGAACACACGTTAAGCCGCCAGCCTTCCGCCTGCTCCACCTGGTCAATCCCGAGGTCTTTAACCGGAATCCTTACCTCCATGAACCATCTATCATCCGCCGCTCTAACCGTGCAATCCCATGTTCCGTTCCATTCTTTATCCATGCCGGAGCCGTCGTAACGGTAGCCGTCAAGCGAAGTGACAAACTGTCGGTATGCGCTGCGTCCCGCCGCCTGCAGAAATAGTTCCACCGATTCGCGGCCTGTAAAGGTATCGGTCATGGGACGCGGCTGACCTTTACTGTCCAGCAGGGGATTACCCTTCAGTTCTTCAAGAACCCGGCTCGCATCGGGAAGCGGAATCTCAACGCCGAAGTAAAGGTTCTGCCTGTCAAACAAAACTTTGAACTTCGGCTGAACAGGAGAAAGCAGCATCTGGTCGCCGTAGATGCGGAATCCGCTGAACGCAACTGCCCGGCTCCATGCCGGTTCGTCAAGCATGCCGTCCAGCGCAATCTCGCCTCCGGCATCAGAGGCAAATGCAATACCGCCCTGGCAGTCGGCCGGCACTTCTTCAAACTTGATTTCATCGGGCCGGAGAACGCGCGCAATGAACACATCGTCAATAAGCGCTTCAGTAGCCACAAGCCTGAACGCGATGGCGTCCAGCCTGTTGCCTGTTGCCTGGATACGTTCCTCTATCAATGTCCATCGGTCAGGTACGGGTTTGCCTTTTACCTCAAGAAACTCGGCCCTTCCGTCTCCGTAGAGCGTCGGGTATATCTGCGCCATGCCCGTACCCTTTACCCAGAAGCTGACAACGAAGATATCACCGTCAAGTACCTTTGACGGCGTGCGGATGTATATCCCCTCTTTCAGCCGGAGAGCATGTTTTCCGCCGTGCACATCCTCGTTCTCCATCTGCATCACCTTCATTCCGGCACCCTGAGCGAATATCGTGGGCATGAAAATGTTCTTCTCTGCATCATAACTGTACACACACCCCTGTTGCCGGGTCAGATGTTGCCACCAGTCCGGCGTGGTGGGCTTGACCGTCATCCAGTTTTCCATCCCGCCGTCCGTAACCAGGTTTCCCGTGAGTTCAACCGCCTGCAGTTGAACTGCCAGGAGCCCTGCGAATAATGAACCGAGAATCATGCAGGAAAATATTCTTGTTTTCATGAGCCGGGTCCCTCCCGTTAAGATTTTTTCAATCCTTGTTCAGACATTTCTCAACAAGGTTATCGGATTCCTGAATCATTTTTTTCCATGCATTGGAACTGTACCTGTAATGGTCGGCGGGTGCAAAAGGAGGTGTTTCAATACATGCAGAATCGGCAAAATTCATTGAGGCCATTCTGTCAAAGACAGGCTTCCAGTCAATGAGCCCGTGTCCGGGCGGAAGATGTATATCCCTGTCTCCCGGATTGTCCTGTATATGGAAAGCCGCAACATGTTCACCCATCGCTTCAAAAAAATCCATGGGGCCGGAACCGCCCCCGGCAATGAAGGCATGCCCGGTGTCAAGACAGAAACCGAGATGCGGATGCCCGAACTTTGCTGAAAGAAGGGTGAAATGCTCCGGTCTTGAACCCAGCCGGCTCCCCTTGAGTCCGGGAAGCATATTCTCCAGTGCGAGGATAAGACCCGACTCTTCAGCCTTCGGCAAGAGCACTTCCAGGCTTTTACCCATTGACAGAAGATACCTTTCAATCCCTTCTTCCTCCAGATTGAAACGGTTGGTTGAAGGATGAAGAATGGCGACCCGGCTGCCTGAAAGTGAAGCGACCTCAAGTATTGCCAGCATCCGCCGCACAATCTCCTTTCTCTGAGTTTCATAGAAACAGGCGATATCATCCTCGGCAGAAAACGGAAGATGAAAACTCTCAAGCCCTATCCCCGCCTCTTCGTACTGCCTTCTCATCCTCTCAAGTTCGCCCTCGCTCTTGCCTTCCGTGAAATATGGATTTGCCTCAACAGCCGGTATGCCTGCATATTTACAGAGTTTAATAATCTCCGCATTATCAGAATTCTTCTCGTAAGCCAGGTTATACCCGCACGCCGCCCATTTCCATGTCTTCTTCATGTCAGCTCCTCAACTTCGTACCGATTTTTTTGTCATCCCGATTATTTCTATCGGCATCACCTTCTCGTTTGTCATTGCGAGCGTCTTTCGCGTGGCAATCTCATTGAGATTGTTTCTTTTGTCCTCTTTCTCCAGGTTTATTGCAAACAGACTTCGCAACGACAAGCGGTGAGGGATTTCAATCCATCCTTCCTCTCGCATTGCTTTCCACCTATTATATAACAAACCTCAATTCCGTCAACTTGTAGTCTTTTCCTGTTTGAATTATAATTCTGCCGCCGAGTTAGAAAATGGCGAAAGAAACTACCATGACCGGGAAAGAAAGAGTCCTCAAGGCAATCGGGCATGAAACAACGGACAGGGTGCCCGTGGATTTCTGGGCGACAAAAGAGGCGGAAAAGAAACTCTTCTCGTACTTCAATCTGGAGGACAGGGAGGCCCTTCTTGAGAAACTCGGGATTGACGTGAGGCAGGTCTTCCCCGAATATATCGGTCCGCCCCTGCGGAGTTTTCCAGACGGCAGCAAGGAAGACATATGGAAAATCAGGCGAAAGGGGATAAAGGCAGGAAACGCAACCTATAACGAAATTACATTTTACCCGCTTTCCGGTGCCACCTCAATTGGGGACATTGAAAAATTTGACTGGCCTGCTCCGGACAGGTTCAACATTGCGGGTATGGATGCGGTTTGTAACAGGCACGAGAAATACGCCACGGTCCTGTGTGATGAAAGGACCAACCGGACAACGGTTCTGCACCAGGGCATATATCTTCGCGGAATGGAACAGATAATGCTGGACATTGCGCTCAATCCTGACTTCGTGCATGCGCTGTTCCGCAGAATCAGCAGGTTTTATCTAAATCTCAACAGACAGGTCTTTGAGTCCGCAAAGGGGAAGATAGACATTCTTCTGGTGGGCGACGACATAGGCACACAGAACGGGCTTCTCCTCTCACCCGGGCAGATACGGGAATTCATCCTGCCTTATCTCAGGGAATATACCGGACTGTGCAAAGATTACGGCGTGAAGGCCATGTTCCATTCCTGCGGGGCAATAAGGGAAGTTATACCTGACCTTATAGACGCCGGTTTTGACATATTAAACCCCATACAGGTCAGGGCAACGGGAATGGTACCCGCCGAACTCAAAAAGGAATTCGGTGAAAGAATCTGCTTCCACGGCGGAGTCGACGTCCAGAAGACAATGCCCTGCGGCACGGTTGATGAAGTGAGAAAAGAAGTACGTGAGCGGATAGACGTGCTGGGCAAAAACGGAGGATACATCCTTGCTCCGACACACAACTTCCAGGCGGACGTCCCTGTTGAAAACATCATCGCTTTTTACAAGGAAGCCGGAAGCATAAAAACCTGATTCTCTCCCCGGGCACAACACCCTGTCTAAAATAGCAATAAACAAGGCCATCAGTTGTCAATAATCAAATTAATGCAGGTATGTTTATCACAACGTTAGGATATATGTTACCAAATGTCAAGTTCATTTTATTGCTCATGAAATCACGAACGGAAGTGCTGCAATAAAATATCTGTTCTTACGTAAGATTCCATCTTGCAACCTGCCGGAATCCGCATTATAATAAATTACACAGCAAACAAAACATATTGATTTTATTGATAATGCAGTCTGTTTTGTGAGCCGGGGTGGCGGAGCCGAGGCCCGTTCTTGCCGGGTTTCGCATTCTAAGGGCTGTCGGGGCCGAGACCGTGCGTAGTGTTTCTCAATAGCACAACTGTTCACCCGCAACAGGTGTGTAAGAATTTCAATCGTCAAGATTATAGCACAGTTAAAGTACAAGCCGGGGTGGCGGA
>CAYOFY010000105.1:0-4424 GCA_964403465.1 uncultured bacterium | reverse complement strand
ATTCAGATGACTTGTTGTGGCAATTCCGTTAAGTGGGAAAGAAATAATAATTGAAACTGACAGACGCCTTTGTTCTTGGACTGGTTCAGGGGATTGCAGAATGGCTGCCCATAAGCAGTTCCGGCCACCTCGCGATTTTCCATCATCTCTCTGGTCTCAAAGGCGGAATCTCTTTTGATATTTTCCTTCACCTTTCCTCGCTTTTCGTCATCCTGGTATTCTTTCGCAGAGATATTCAGAAGGTTGCAATCGCGTTTTTCTCATGGGACAGGAAGAATCAAGACTTCACCGTGGCCGTCTGCATTATTTATGCAACGGCTGTTACCGCTATCGTGGGCGTCTTGTTGAAGCCGTATATTGAGAGACTTGCAGATATGAAGGTTCTTCCATTCGCATTTCTGCTCACATCCCTTCTGCTGTTCATGTCTGCCAGAAACAGCAAAGGAGAACTCAGCACAAAAAGCGCCCTTTTTATAGGTTTGATGCAGGGACTGGCATTACTGCCGGGTGTTTCCCGTTCAGGTTCAACCATATCTGCAGGCAAGATAGCCGGGGTGAGAAAAGAGGCTGCGTTCAGGTTCTCTTTTCTGATTGCAGTACCTGCCATAGCCGGAGCAATAATATATGAGATGAAAGATTTCGTCCTTCTGCCCGCTTCTTTTCTTCTTACAGGATTTATCACCTCTTTTGTTTTCGGGCTCCTGGCTCTCTATTTCCTGAAAAAGATTGTCCTTTCAGGCAGGTTTCATCTTTTCGGCTTCTACACGCTCGCGCTCTCGATCTTCCTGTTCATTGTGCGTTGAAAAGAATAATAACAACATAAAGGAGATGAAGATGGTCTATAAGAACATATGTTTCCACAATGTGGCGGAAATTATTGAAACTGAAGACGGCATGTTGATGACCAGGATTCCCGATGGCCTGAGAGCAATACTGAATGAAGGCGTGCAGACAAGAGCATTGATGCCTGCCGGGTGCGAAATGAGGTTCAACCTGAGAGACGGGGAGGCAAGGATAATTCTGAAACTCACCGAAGGAGAAGGCGTTGCCGAAGTATTCCAGGGAAATTTCCAGGTCGGGCAGTATTTCATTGATGAAAAGCCGGCGGAGATGGTTGTCGGCAAGCCTGCCAACCTGTCGGAACTCAGGATGTTGTCGGCGAAAAACAATCTTCCTTTCTGTCCGGAACTTACCAGAATAATCTTGCCCTACAGATATCCGGTGAAGATTGCCGGCATAAACGGCGGGGAGTTCGGACAGCCTGAAAAAAGACAGGTTCCAGAGAAAAGATACCTTGCGTACGGTTCGTCAATAACACACGGCCAGAACGGCGTTCTGCCAACAGGAACGTACGCCATGAGAACCGCGCAGATGCTCGGTGCTGACTTGTTGAATATGGGATTTGGAAGCGGCGCTCATTGCGAAAGGCAGATGGCGGATTACATAGCTTCCAGGAAAGACTGGGATTTTGCATCCCTTGAGATGGGCATCAATATGGTAACGGGTTTTGACGCAGATGAGTTCAAGAACAGGGTTGAATACTTCGTGGCAAAAATAGCCGAATCGCATCCGGGCAAGTATATATTCTGTATTGACATGTTTCCATTCTACATGGATTTTACGGAAGGGGAAACAAAGAATGAAATCTTCAGGGAAATAGTAAAGAAGGCGGTGTTCGCCGTTAATTCGAGAAGGGTCATACATATTGACGGCAGAGATATCCTGAAGGATGCTTCGGGGCTCATGACCGACCTTGTTCATCCTTCTCCGTCAGGAATGCAGGAGATGGCAACAAATCTTTCAAATATCATCAGGAACTGCGTTTAAGTTCGGGTTGCCTCGCGCCTTTTGGCAGTGCATGTCAATCACAATAATTGACTGAATCTCGTTATCGCACATGTTGCTGATGCCGTAAGGAAGCAAGGGGAAAGCGGGAGACAGAGATTGACATCTGATAAAAGCAGGGTGTAAAATCTAAGCGAAAGTTCTGCACGAACCGCAATTTCACCTGGAGGGAGAAAATGAGAATTGCAAGACCGGACAGTTCTGAATATGACAACATTCAAAGATTCCTTGAAGATGTATATGGTCACGCCTTCAATTACTTTTCTTCTTGTTATCCAAGGGTATGGAAAAAGCAATATGCCGATTTCACAAATATTTTTGTTCTGAAAGACAGAGGGAAAATTGTATCTCTCGTCAGGATTTTTCCCCTTGAGACTGTGCAGGACGGAATCAATATGAACCTTGCCGGCATAGGAGCTGTTTCAACAGATTACCGTTGCAGGGGCAAGGGATATATGACGGAACTCCTTCATTATTCATTCAAAGAAATGGAAAGACAGGAATTCCCGCTGTCAGTTCTCGGAGGTGACAGACACAGGTACGGGAACTTCGGATATGAAAATGGGGGCAGGGTTGTGGATGTAACAGTATCCGCAAGAGGATTGAAAAACAGAGGCATGAAATCTGTTGATACCAGGAGATGTGGAGACTGCGATAGGAAAAACCTTGCAAGAATGATGAAGGTCTATAATTCACTCAGGTACAGGACTGAGAGGACGATTGATGAATTTCAGGAAATATGCAGGAGACTTGGAACGGCCGTATACTACGCTGGAGAAGGTGATAGATTTGCCTACGTTGCGGTTAATGCCACGGAGATACGGGATGGTTCCAGGAGAATCCTTGAATTTGCCGGCAGCGATGAAACTGCAATGGGAATATTGATGCACCTGGGTGAAAGGTTCGGATTCACATCTTTTTCCCTCAGTTTCCCTGAATTCCATGAAATCCCCGAAGATATACTGACTTCCGCTTCATCATGGAATGTATACTCCGCGATGATGATTAAAATAATAAGTCTTAAAGATACACTGCGGCAATTTTCAAAACAGCGGGATTTTTCATTCCCCGATGGTGAGGAGATAACCCTGACGATAAGGAACAAGGAATCAGCGGTGATAAGCAAAAAGTCAGGGGTTCTCAGAATACACGGGGGCAGAGGAAGAAATGAAGCGGCCATGAACGAGACAGAGATGGTCCGGCTTCTGTTCGGCATATCGTTCCGCGCCCCTGCCGGGACGGAAAAGACCACTCTGCAGTTGCTGAAGACGTTCTTGCCTTTCAACCTTTATCTGGGGCATCTTGACCACATATAAAAAAAACAGTATATTTTAGGAGGAGGAAAATTAGGGCAAAACCTGTGCGCTTGCAAAACGGGGATATATGACAGGCAGAGAACGAATCATGACCGTTCTTAGGGGGGAGACACCGGACAGAGTGCCTGTTTCCCTTTATAAGATAAACCCGTTTGACAACGACAGTTTCTGGGCCCAGCACAAGAGTTTTGAAAGACTCTTGCAGGCGGCAAGAGAGTATCAGGATATCTTCCATCTCTACCGTCCCAAAACAGGATTCTTTTTTTCGGCGCCTGGCAGTATTGAGGTTAAGGCAGAGGAGTTGCAGGACACGCCTCTTTCAAAGACTGTCAAACTCACAGTCAATACAAGTAAGGGACATCTCAGACGTTCGGTTCGGACCACCAATACGAGTATGCATCAGTGGGTTCAGAAACCATGGGTGGAGAATGAACGGGATATAATGAAATTCCTCCAATTGCCGTACACCCCGTTCAATCCGGATCTTTCGGATTATCATAAAATCAACAATACACTGGGAGAAAAAGGTATTGTTATCATTGCCTTGCCCAATCCATTGGCCGTCGTAGCGGAACTTTTTGCCCCGGGTGACATGCAACAGTCTATGATGTCAACGCCGAAGGTCATCCACCAGTTGCTCGAGAAGATGCAGGAAAGGCTTATCAATATCTACAGATTCATATCAATGGCTGTTTCCAATACCGTGATAAGGATAAGGGGTGCAGAGTATGCCGTTCCTCCGGAACTGCCCGTTGAATATTTCCCGGATCCAAGGAAAGTCTTTTCAGATTTCGTTTTGAGATATGACAGGGAGTTGATAGATATACTGAGAAAAGGAAATAGAAACTTTATTTGCTATCATTGGCATGGAGATATTGAGCAATTGCTTCCTCTTGTTCTCAAACTGGGCATAGATATTCTTGAGCCTGTGGTGAATAGTTTTGACAAGCCGGCTTACATATTGAGAATCAGGAGAATGGCCGGGGAAAAGATGGTTCTCATGGGAGGTCCATTTGCTGAAGATATGGAATTCAGAACTTCCGTGGAAATAACGGCCATAATAAAAGAATCAATAATTCAGGGAGGAAGGAAAGCAGGATTCGTTTTGATTCCTTCAAATATCCCGGAATCCAGCCCCATATCTGCACAGATGGAGGAGAATTATATTGAGTTCCTTAAGGCAGGCATAGCGTACGGAAAATACCCCCTCGGATGAAATCCTTCCCTGTCAGATTTGACTATGGTAAATCCTGTCAACAAATT
>CAYOFY010000104.1:0-4504 GCA_964403465.1 uncultured bacterium | reverse complement strand
CTGAATTCCGCCCTCAAGAAACCTTTATAAATATGTGCCCAACCGGGCGGCTTTCTTCTGACGGGACACTTGCCCGCCCCGGCGAGGCGGTCTGCGTTCGGCTTCTTTCGTCGCTCTTGATAAAAGACATCAAAGCATCCGTGCCCGCTCCTCCTTCAGACGCCCGCTTCAGAAACCGCCCGGCAGGGCACAGGCAGAATATCAATTATCTTAGCAAATTTTTCGGCAGGTCATGACTTTTTGCCGGAGACAACCGCTGCAAGTTTACTCATTCTCAATCTCTTCCGGTTTCCTTTTCCCAGATACTCCATTGCCTGTTTTATCCTGTTGAAAGACCGGTAATGACTGCCCGTAATCCTTTCTATCAGGAGGGCGGCAACAAGGCGTTTCATGGTAACATCCAGTTTGCGGTAAGCCCTGACATCAATGTTTCTGCCCTGTTTGTCCAGAATACTTTCAAGCGCCTCTTCCGCGGATTTTTCCATGAAGGCAAAGTCGTCCTGCACCAGGAATGACATCCGGGCAATCTGCTTTTTTATCCCGGGATTGTACTTCAGAAGAAGAGGCAGGACCTCCGAGCGTATGCGGTTTCTCAAAAAGTTACCTGAAAGGTTGGAACGGTCTATTCTGTAACTGATACTCCCTCTCTTCAGTCCATCAAGAATCTCTTTTTTCTCAAGAGACAGCAGAGGTCTTATTATGGATATGTTTCTGTTCCTGAAAAGACGTTTTTCAGGGAGAATCCCGCGCAATCCGGCAAGGCCCGCACCCTTTATGAACCGCATGACAACGGTCTCAGCCTGGTCGTCAAGGGTATGGCCGACCGCTATCCTGTTGCACCCTGCCCTTTTCGCAATTCCGTAAAGCGCCCTGTATCTCTTTATCCGCGCCTGCTCTTCAATACCGGTTTTCCCGTCTATCTTTATATTCCTGAAAAAAAACGGAACTGAATTCCTTTCCGCCAGTTTCTTCACAAAGATAAGTTCGGCATCCGCCTCTTTTCTCAGGTTATGGTGGACGTAGGCAACCCTGACAGAAATATCTTTTTCCCTGGAAAGGCGAAGAAAAAAATGCAGGAGCAATACGGAATCAGGCCCGCCTGAAACGGCGACGAGTATATTATCCCCTTTTCTTACGATATCCTTCTCTTCCGCAAACCGTTTTACTTTCCTGTATAAATTCTCCATCATTAAAACACCGTGCAGTTTCTCCTGTTGCGGTTATGGATTCCTGTTTACTACATACAGGGATGACAAAAAACGTCAATTGCACCGCTACATTATCTGTCATTGCGAGAGCCGATTTTATCGGCTCGTGGCAATCCCAACATTAATTGCCATTCATACCGCTGAAATCATTCAAATAGATTGTCTTTATATTTTTCTTCTTCCTCTTCGGAATCTTCTGCAGATTGCGGCTCATTTTTCTGAAGCGCCGGTTTATCCTTCCTGCCCTGTTCCGTCCACTTCTCGCCCGCCCTCTCAACCCATCCGCAATACTCGCATTCTGAGAAAGGCCCCGGCAGGGATGAGGATTCCAGGCAGTCTATTGCCTGTTGAATAATGTCTCTGGCATGATTAGCATCAACGTCCACCCTCTTTATGTCCACGCCGAAAGCAATGCTTCCCGCACCATCTTCAGGGCTCACATTTTTGGGATAGTAATAAAGCAGGTATGCCCTGTCGCTTGCTTTCAAGCCGTTGCCGTCAAGCAGGAGACAATACACTTCCATCTGGAGTTGATAGGCAGGATGGACGTCTTTGGCGGGACTGGCTCTTGTCTTGTGGTCAAGCGGCGCATAAGTCCCCTCGTCCGTCACAAGGCAGTCGTCAAGCTTCCCCAGGATACAGTAACCTTTGCTGATGTCATGGTAATACGTGGGCTTCAATTTCTCTATGAGGTGCCCGCTCATCTCGCTGCGCAGGTCAGGCGGCAGTTCTTTGATGGAACGGTAGTAATCAAAATACTTCTTGAAGACGCTGTCCAGCCCTATGGCGATGGATGGCATCGGACCTCTGGGTCTCTTTATCTCGTATTTCATGTGAAGGTAAAAACAGCGCGGGCATTCACGGTAAAGATTTAATGTTGAAGGCGATAAGAAAACTTTTTTCATTTTCCTTTCCATGGTGAAATTATAGCACTTTCCATGCCTGACTCACAACTCCATTTTATTGCCTTCCAGCTGCAAAATTGTTAAACTATCTGTTGCAGGAGGGTCCGTTATGAAACTGAAATTTTTTGACGCAAATTTATATGTCGGGAAACCCACAAAAGCCGTGTATAAGCCAGCGGTATCCGCGGAAGAAGCGATACGGGCACTGGACGTGCAGGGCATAGAAAAAGCCCTTATATGGCATATAGCCCAGCATGACCTCTCCCCGGTTGAAGGCAACCGGCTTCTTTCCGGGCTGATTACTGGACAGAAACGGCTCTACGGCTGCTGGACAATACTGCCGCCCCAGACAGGCGAGGTTATCACGCTGGATTTTTTCGACAGGATGAAAAAAGAGCGTATCGCAGCGTTGAGAGCATTTCCGGACATCCACCGTTTCATGTTGAACAGGGTAGTCTTCGGAAGTTTTCTTGACGAAGCCGGCGAACGGAAGATCCCCCTGCTTCTATCCCTTGAAAAAGGCATTTCATGGCAGGGAGTTTACGGGCTTTTGAAGGATTTTCCAGATCTTACCTGTGTTTTGTGCGACATCGGCATATGGGGTGCCGACAGGTATACATGGCCCCTGCTGGAAAATTACGGCAACATCTATCTGGAAACAAGCCTTCTTGCCCTGGGATACGGGCAACTGGAAGCGACGGTAAGAAAATTCGGGGCGGAAAGGATTATCTTCGGCAGCGGATTCCCCGAAAGATATCCCGAAAGTTCCATATGCGAAGTCCTTCATGCCGATATCTCCGAAGCAGCGAGGCGAAAGATAGCGCGGGAAAATATGGAGAACCTGATTGCAGGAATAAAATCATGAAAAAAGAGAACCTTAAAGAAGAATTTTACAAGAACGGCCGGTTCAAGCGGCTGCCTGTTTACGACCTGCACGGCCACATGGGCAGCCTGGCAGCAATACACTTCCCTTTTCCCGACACTGATTCCATGGTGAGAGAGATGGATAAATCCGGCATAAGAATGCTTGTATTCTGCCACCACTCCGCCCTGCTCTCCCCTGATATCGGGAACCGGGCAAATATTGAAGCGGTCAGGAGATACCCGGAGAGACTGCGGGCATACTGCGGCATCAACCCCAATTACCCCGAGATCATGGAAAAGGATCTTAAATCCTTCGGCAGATACTATAAGGATGTTTATGTCGGACTCAAGTTTCTTTCAGACTATCACAGCTGTGCCATAACCGATGCGCGCTACGAAAAGGCGTGGGATACGGCCGACGGTATGGGGCTTATGGTCCTTCTGCACACATGGGGAAACTCCGCTTTCAATGGTCCGGAACACATCAGGAAGGTCGCCGGGGAATTCCGGAATGCCAGGATTCTCCTCGGACATTCCTGCCACGGGGAATGGGACAGGGCGATTGCCCTTCTCAAAGATTTCCCGAATATCTACCTTGAACTCTGTGCAGTTCTTGACGAACGGGGTTTCGTGGAAAAGATGGTCGCGGAGGCAGGGCATGAACGAATCGTTTTCGGAACGGATTTCCCCTGGTTCAGTTATAATTACTACATAGGCGCCGTACTGGGTGCCGACATCACCGATGAAGCGAGAACAGGGATTCTGTCCGCAAACGCCGAAAGGCTTCTCTCGGAGCACATTTCCCTTGAAAATGCCTGAATAAACTTGCCTGAGCTGCTCTCCTGTGGTATAATGAACTGGAGGGAAATAATGAGAACGATGCCCAGAAAAGGGTCCGACGGGTTGGCTTTGATAATGGTGCTTGTCATGGTCATCATTTTTGCCGCCCTCATAGTCGCCGTGGTTATCTCCGCCAGCATGGCAATGCGAAGGGCCCATTACTACAAGGACAAAGCCATCGCTCTCCAGATAGCCGAAGCCGGCCTGCAGGATACCCTCTACTGGTTGAACTACAGGGCGTATGAAACCGGGGTATATCCGTGCACTGACATTACAACCTCGCCATTTTCTTATGATCCAAACATTCAGTACTTTCAGGGGTCCAACTACCCTCCTGTCTCTGACCCCACCGCCACCGATACCTGGACATCTGCGGAACCTTCAAATTACAATCCAACCAATATCCCGGCCGCCAGATGCGTTGTCAGGTTCTCCGACAATGATGAAACTGATACGGCAAACCTGGATATGATAACCTCCACGGGTCACTATAGAGGCAGAACCGCTTCAATCTCGGTCAGGTTGCGGGGACAGAACGGACAGGGGAATTATTTTCACAACAACAGCTGGAGGTTATTGAGGGACGTTGGACATATGGGAACTCCCCCGGGAGACTGGTGGACCAACGGAGTCGCCACATGGGGCATCCCTGAAGCATTCAACAAACATGTGATATATGCAAGAGAG
>CAYOFY010000103.1:0-4615 GCA_964403465.1 uncultured bacterium | reverse complement strand
GCAATGACAAAATAGGGAAGGGAAATGGTGCTGAACGAAGAGATATTCACGGCAATTGACGTAGGAACGGGCAAGATATTCGGTATCTCGGGCATACTCAAGGAAACAGGCATTGAGGTGATAGGCGCGGAGGTGCAGAACCTTGCCGAGGACGTGGTGAAAAAGGGGCAGATTGCGGACAGCGAGGAGGTCAGCAACTGCATATACACGATACTCCAGTCGTTGAAAAGAAATGTCGGCGAGAGGATTGAGTGGGTCACGATAGGCATAGGAGGAGGACACCTCAAGGGTTCTCTCTGCGCGAAAAGGATTGATATAGAGCCGCAGGGCAGGGAGATAGGTGAAGGCGACATACAGATTCTCAAGCGTGAGATAAAGAACACCGTTGTGGCCGCAAACGGCGGGGGCAGGAGGGTGCTCTACACCGTGCCGCAGGAATACAGGATAGACGACCTTACCGGCATAAAGAAGGAACCCACCGGGATGCACGGGAATTCCCTGGAGATGAAGGTTCACGTGATAACCGTTGACATAAACCAGCTGCAGAACGTCAAGGACTGTATAAAGAACGCGGGCGCACAGGTTGAGAACATATATCCCCACTCATGGGCGGTCGCAGAGTCGGTGCTCACCGAGGAGGAGAAGAAGGTGGGGTGCCTGCTCATGGATATCGGGAAAGGCACCACTGACATCGCCTTCTACTCGGAGGGAAGCATTATCCTCACGGATTCCATCAGGATAGGGGGCGGCAATATTGACGTTGACCTCGCCAAGTGTCTGCACACGCCGGTCGCCTTCGCCGAGGAAATCAAGAAAAAGCACGGGTGGTGCAATTATCCGGGGCTTGCGCAGAGAAAAGAGCGGGTACTGTCGGACACAGTGGACATATTCAACCTTTCCGGGAAACTCTCAAGGACAATAACGGTGGAGGAGATATCAAAGATAGTGTACGAGAGGATGCAGGAAACCTTTGAGGATTACGTGAAGCGACGGATTGAAAAACCCTCGCTTCTGCACACGACCGGGGCCGGGGTTATCGTCTCGGGCGGAAGCGCGAAATTGAAGGGGATAGCCGAACTTGCGGAGACCGTGTTTGAACTGCCGGCGAGGACCGGCGCGCCCAGAAACATATTTAACATGGACGAGAGCTTCCAGCAGCCGGAATTTGCCTCAGGGATAGGGCTGCTGATGCTCGCTTCAAAGCAGGAGAGAACCAGGGAAAAGAAAGACCTGATGGAAAAGGCGAAGAAGTGGCTCGGCAAGTGGTTCTGAAACTCACGGAAGCATAACTTCCGTAGGAGAAGCGGTATGGTCAAATTAATTGATGAAAAGGAAGAGTCTGGAACAATAAACGTGAAGGTTGTCGGGGTGGGAAACGCGGGCAGCAACATCGTGTCCCGCATATCAGGAAAGATAGAAGGCGTCTCATTTGTGGTCTTCAACACCGACATCAACGCCCTGAAATACGCGAAGGCGGACGTAAAGAAACAGATAGGGGAAAAGACCACGCACGGCAGGGGAACCGGAAGGGACCCGGAGAAAGGGAAGTTCGCGGCAAACGAGGACAGGGATAAGATATCGGACGTGCTGAGAAACGCAAACATAGTTTTCCTCGTCGCCGGGCTGGGAGGTGGCACGGGGACAGGCAGTTCTCCCGTGATTGCAAAGATAGCCAAGGACCTGCAGGCCATTGTTATCGCAATCGTCACGACGCCATTTGAATTTGAGGGTGAAAAGAGGGTCGCGCACGCAAAGAAAGGCATAGATGTGCTTGAAAGCAATGTTGATACGCTCATACACATACCCAACCAGAGGTTGTTTGACGTTGTTGACGAGAAGGTCTCCATGCCGGATGCCTTCGGGAAGGTGGACAGCAGGATACAGCGGACCGTGGCATCCCTCTCAGACTTGATATACAAGCAGAAGATACTGGACATTGATTTCGCCGACATATGCTCAATAGTTGAAAATGCGGGCAGGGGGATTGTCGGACTGGGGCGGGGGGAAGGCGAAGGAAGGATGGAAACCGCGGCAAGAACGACGATTGACGACCCGCTCATAGAAAAGAGCGACATGATGGAGGCGAAGAATATCCTGATAAGCATCACGGGCGGAAGCGACATCACGCTGAAAGAGGTGAAGGAGGGGATGGACCTGATACAGTCAAGGATAGCGTGCCCGTCAAAGATACTCGGGGTGACGATTGACCCGCAGCTTGAAAACGAGGTCAAGATAACGCTCCTTGCCACGGGAATCAGCGGGGGCAGGCCGAGGATTGAGGGTGTCTTCAGGAAATCTCCTGAGAAACCGCAGGGAGAACTGCCTCTTGTCAACGGGGATGACGAGGGAATCGACACGGAGGTACCGACTTTCCTGAGGCGGAAGGATAGGGGGATACTATGAGGTTCGGCATCTGCAGCGAGATATTCAAGGGATGGGAAACGGAAAGCATCCTTTCTTTCATAAAGGAAACTGGCTACCAGGGACTGGAGATAGCGCCCTTCACGATTGCGGATTCCGTTGACAGGATCCCGGCCGGCGAAAGAAGCAGGCTGAAAAAACTTTCGGAGAATCACGGTGTCCGGATAATAGGAACCCACTGGCTGCTTGCAAAGCCGGAAGGGCTTTCGGTCTCGTCAGGGGATAAAGCCCTGAGGGAGAAAACGGCTGACTATCTTTCCAGTCTCGTGAATTTCACGGCGGACATAGGCGGGGAACTGATGGTATTCGGCTCGCCGAAGCAGAGAAACATTGGAGAGGGACAGACGTACAGGGAGGTCAGGGACAACGTTAAAGAGGTTCTTCTGAAGGTCCTGTCCGCGTGCGAAAAAAGGAGCATCTTTCTGTGCCTTGAGCCGCTGGCGAGAACCGAGACAAATTTCATGAATACGGCGGAGCAGGCAATTGAACTGATAGAGGAAATTGGCAATCCTTACCTGAAACTGCATCTTGACGTGAAGGCGATGTCCGACGAGGCAAGGCCGATACCGGAGATAATAAGGGCTGGAGGGAAACACCTGAGACATTTCCACGTGAACGACAGGAATTTGAGCGGACCGGGTTTCGGAGACGTGGATTATGCGCCAATAATCAAGGCGCTGAAGGATGCCGGGTATGATGGCTGGCTTTCCGTTGAGGTGTTTGATTTCGCTCCCGGCGCAGAGGTTATCGCAGAAAAGAGCATTGAGTACCTCAGGAGATTTGTATAAAGAACCCCTCACTGTACGCCTCTCCCTGAAGGGTATAGGGAAACAGGCGAGCAATGACAAGAAACAGCAACCAAACAATAGGAGGAACCATGGCGGAGTTAGTCGTAAAGAATAACGGGAACAGGGAGTTTTCAAATTCTCCATTGAGGGTGGAGGCGGACGGAATTAAGGATACCGCCCTGCTCTCTGCGGGGAAAGAGAATTTCTACGGCCAGGCGGAAACAGAGGACGGGAAGAAATACATGGTCTTCATACCGCCTTCAATCAGGGCGGGCGAAGAGGTGAAGTATGGAATAAAGGAATCCGGGAAGAGACCGCCTGTCGTGAAGGTGACAGACAGGAAGGATGAAGAGACCGTTGACGTGTTCATCAACGAGCAGTTTTTCGCCTCGTACAACTACTCCGGGAAGAACGTGAGACCGTTCCTCTATCCCGTGATAGGTCCGGAAGGAAAATGCGTCCTGAGGAAACCGGCTTCGGAAGGCAACCCGGAGAAGATGGACCACAAGCACCACAGGGGCATATGGGTGGCGCACGGGGACGCAAACGGAACGGACAACTGGTCTGAGGAGCCGGGACACGGCGGCACCGCACACAGGAAGTTCGTTGAACTTGCATCCGGCCCGGTCTTCGGCAGGATACACTCGGCAGGCGACTGGTTAAGCAACAAGGGGAAGAAGATACTTGAGGAGGAAAGGATAATCACCGTGTACAACCTGCCCGAGGAATGCAGGATTATTGACCAGAGAATTATCCTGCGGGCAAGCGAGGGCGAGGTGGTCTTCAGGGACACCAAGGAATCCGGACTGCTGAGCATACGGCTCAACCCGGTGATGGAAGAGGAGAAGGGCGGAATCATGGTCAATTCCTACGGCGGCAGGACTGAAGCCGAATGCTGGGGCAAGAGGGCGGAATGGTGCGACTACTGCGGCGACATTGAAGGGGTGAGATGCGGGGTGGCAGTCTTTGACAACCCGAAGAACCTGCGGTTTCCCACGTGGTGGCATATAAGGGGGTACGGGCTGTACACGGCGAATTTCTTCGGGCTTTCCGATTTCACCGGCGACAAAAAGATTTCCGGCACGTATATCCTGCCGGCAGGGCAGGAGATGCGGCTGTACCACCGGATATACATACACAGGGGCTACACGGAGGAAAGCACGGTGGCGGAGAGGTACCTGAATTTCATATTCCCGCCGAAGGTGGAAGTGAAGAAGTGAGGGAAAGTGGTGGTGTCCCGATAGAAATAATCGGGATGACAAAAAGCGTCAGATGGCAAAAGGCGTCAGTCCCGATAAAAAGAATCGGGATGATAAAAAGCATCAATTGCCACGTCGCTACGCTCCTCGCAATGACAAGAAGGGATAGGGGAGAAGAATGGATTACCTGATGGGGATTGATGTCGG
>CAYOFY010000102.1:0-4624 GCA_964403465.1 uncultured bacterium | reverse complement strand
ATGACAATCTGGCGCACAATTAACGGTATTTCTGGAATATTATACAGTTTTTCTGGTAATCGGGAAAAATTATCCGGTGGGTTGACTTGAAATTGAAATTGAAGTAAAATATTTTCTGCATCCATCGGAGGTTTCAAAAAGGACGTTTATGGAAAAAAGGATAAAGGTGCTTGTAACAGACCCTCTTGAACAGGAAGGCGTGCAGATATTGAAGGATGCCGGGTTTGAGGTGACCGAATCACGAAAACTTGCGCCTGAAAAACTATGCGAGATGATTGAGGGGTACGATGCGGTCATAGTGAGGAGCGCCACCAAAATAACGCGCGATGTGGTAGGAAAGGGGAAGAACCTGAAGATCATAGGACGGGCCGGGGTGGGGCTGGACAATATTGACATAGAGGCGGCCACGCTCGCCGGCATAATAGTAATGAACGCTCCGGAAGGCAACACCCTTTCAGTGGCCGAACACACAATCGCAATGATGATGGCGCTGGTCAGAAACGTTCCCGCAGCCAGCCAGTCACTGAAGAACGGGCAGTGGGAAAAGAAGAAATACACGGGAACGCAACTTTATGGAAAGACCCTGGGCGTAATCGGACTTGGCAGGATAGGCAGAAGGGTTGCGGCGATAGCGAACAGCCTGGGTATGAAGATACTGGGTTATGACCCGTATATTGACAGGTCCGTTCTGGACGGCACAGGGATTACCGTGGTGAGTCTTCCCGGTCTTCTGAAGCAGTCGGATTTGATAACGCTGCACATCCCGCACGATGATTCCACCCGGCATCTGATCGGAGAGGACGCTTTTGAAAGCATGAAGGACGGGGTGAGCATAGTAAACTGCTCCAGGGGCGGAATCGTTGACGAGGAAGCTCTCTCCAGGCATATCACGTCGGGAAAGGTCAAAGGGGCCGCTCTTGACGTGTTTGAGAAAGAGCCTCCCGATGCCGGCAACCCGCTTCTTAAGATGGAGCAGGTAATCGTCACACCCCACCTTGGCGCATCAACGAAAGAAGCGCAGGTAAGCGTGGCACAGCAACTCGCCGCACAGATAGTTTCAGCGCTGACATCGAAAGAGGTCCATAATGCCGTGAATATGCCTTCCCTGGACAAGAAGTCAATGGAAAAACTCCAGGGATATCTTTCTCTCGGCGAAAAACTGGGGGTTTTTCTGAAACAGATGGCGGACGGAGCCATAAAGGGGATAAAGGTAACCTACAGCGGGGACATCATCAACCATGACCTTTCCCTCCTGCGCGCGAACATAATAATCGGGATGCTCAAGGACGAGGAGAAGGTCAACCCGGTGAACGCGTCGCTCATACTGAAAGAGAAGGGCATAAGCATTGACGAAGAAAGGCAGGAAAGCGGTGGAGAATTTACAAACCTTATAACGGTCGCAGCGAAAAACGGCAGGGAGATATCGGCAGCCGGAACCATTATAAGGGAAGGAGAAGAACGCATTGTCAAGATAGACGGCTTTTCCGTGGAGGCGGCGCCCGAAGGTTATCTGCTTGTATGCTACAACGACGATAAGCCAGGCATAATGGGCCATATCGGAACCATACTTGGAGAAAAGGGCGTGAACATAGCATCCATGACCCTGGGGAGGAACAGAAAAGGCGGACAGGCGATAACGGTTCTGAACCTTGACCAGGGGATAGACAGGAAGGTTTTGGCAAGGATAGAGGAATTTCCGGCAATAGATTCGGTAAAACTTGTAAGGATATAAAAAGTGAAACAGACAAAACCACATATAACCATAAAAAATAGGATAACTATTTTTTTGAAGTTACTGATTACCCCTTACAGAAGACCTTACCGGATAATTCCTCTTTAATGCGGCAAAAAGACACGCGTTTCTTTTTGTCCCGCCACGACAGGGAGGTGATTATCAGATGCACGAAATCAGCACATTAAAACTCATCCTTCCATGGTTTGTCCTGTGGGGAGGTGTTTCCGTTCTCGCGGGATATCTCTGGAGAAAGTATATCGGTGAAAGAAGCGTAAAGGCCGCGGAAAGACGGGCCAGGGGGATTATAGAGGAAGCCGAGAACATCGCCCTCAGCAAGAAACGCGAGGTGGACATTGAATCAAAGGAATTGATTTACAGGCTGAAAAGCGAGTTTGAAAGAGAGACCAGGAACAAGAGGAAGGAAGCACAGTTTCAGGAAAAGAGGCTGCAGCAGAGGGAGATTAACCTTGAGAGAAAACTGGAGATACTTGACAAGAAGGAAAGCGACATATCACTGAGGGAAAAATCTATCGGGGACAAGGAGGCCGCCGCAAAGAACAAGGAAACAGAACTGTCCGCGATGCTGGAGGAGGTAAAGAAAGACCTGTCAAGAATATCCGGACTCTCTCCCGAAGAAGCGAAAAACCAGCTTCTCAAGGTCATGAAGGAAAGTGCGCGGAAGGATGCACTGGTGCTGCTCAAGAAACTTGAGGAGGAAGCCAAGCAGACAGCCGAGGAAAAATCAAGGGAAATACTTCTTTCCGCGATGCAGAAACTTGCGCCTGAAGAGGCATCGGAAAGCGTTGTATCCGTGGTAAGCCTGCCCAGCGATGAAATAAAGGGAAGGATCATCGGAAGGGAAGGGAGAAATATCCGCGCTTTTGAGATGGCGACAGGGGTTGACCTCATAGTTGACGACACGCCCGAGGCGGTAACCCTGTCTTCGTTCAACATGTACAGGAGGGAGATAGCGCGGCTGACGCTGGAAAGACTCATAGCGGACGGCAGGATACACCCGGGAAGGATTGAGGAAGTGGCTGAGAAGGTACAGAAGAAACTGGAGGAAGACATTATTGAGGTCGGCAAGAACACAATCTTTGAGGTGGGAATTGAGAACGTGCACCCGGAAATCGTGAAACTGCTCGGCCGCCTCAAGTACAGGACAAGTTACGGCCAGAACGCCCTGCAGCACATCAAGGAAAGCGCTTTCCTTGCAGGCATGATTGCGGCGGAGATAGGCCTTGACGTAAAAACGGCAAAGAGGGTGGCGCTGCTGCATGACATCGGAAAGGCGGTGGACCAGGAAACGGAGGGCTCGCATCCGGAAATAGGAGCCGACCTCCTGAAAAAATACGGGGAAGATGAAGTCATCGTGGCCGCATCAGCTGACCACCACCAGGATGCCGAGGTGAGCAGGCCATATACCCTGCTAACCCAGATTGCAGACGCAATATCCGCGACAAGGCCCGGGGCGAGAAGGGACACCCTTGAAAAATACATACGGCGAATTGACGACCTGGAAAAAATCGCTTCTTCATTTGAAGGGGTTGACAATGCGTTCGCCATATCCGCAGGGAGGGAAATCAGGGTCATAGTGAAGCCGGAAAAAACCTCGGACGAGGATGCAAGGAATCTTGCCAGGAGCATTGCAAAGAAGATAGAGGATACGATGCAGTACATAGGGCAGGTCAAGGTAACGGTTATAAGGGAAATGCGCGAAACTGAACTCGCAAAATAGGGGATCCCGTGACCGGTCCCTTATGTACCCGGAATTTTCCCTGACATGATCTTCAAGGTAATTAATATATGCGGATTTTTGAAAAATCATAACCCCTCACCGCTTGTCCCGAACAGAAGTGAGGGATGAAGATTTTTAAGAAAAATCTGAACTCTTCACCGTGAAAGCATAACGGGGAAGGGTTCAGCGTAAGAGGAGGTGAGAAATAGTGAATAAGGGACAACTGATAGAGGCCGTCGCAAAAACAAAGGGTGTCTGCTCAAAGAGGGAAGCGGCAACCGCGGTTGATGCTGTTCTGGATGCAATAAAGGGTTCTCTCAAGAAAGGGCAGGCGGTGACGCTGGTTGGATTCGGAACATTCAAGGTGGCCAGAAGGAAAGCAAGAGTGGGGCGAAATCCGAAAACAGGCAGGGAGATAAAGATTGCCGCGAAGAAGGTTCCGGTATTCAGAGCGGGCAGCGGCTTAAAGAAAGCGGTCAAATAAATACAGGGAAAGAAGCGGGCTTGTCGTCAAGAGAGTCCGCTTTTTTCTGAATATGGAATATTCTTCTCAATGACAGGGGGCGGTGGCTTCCTGTTCACACCCGCAGGGATGACAGGCAGCGTCATCTCTCAGTAAGGGCGGGAGAAAAACCTGACAAATATCCTGAAATCCTGGTACGGCCAGTACCTGCAAACGACCCTGCTCAATATGAAATCCTCCGCAACCGGGCCCCAGACACTGCTGTCCTCGCTTTCGTTCCTGTTATCGCCGAGAAGGAAATAACTCCTCTCCGGTATTTTCTTTGAGTTCAGTTCATACACGGGGGGTTCTTTTATATAACGTTCGTTGAGTCTCTCTCCGTTAATGAGAACCTTCCCGTCCTTCACCCGGATTGTCTCACCGGGCAGTCCGACTATCCTCTTGGTCAATTTTTCCTTTTGCCCGACCGGCGCATTGAGCAAGACAATATCATATCTTTCGAGTTTCTCCTTCCTGACGGTCACCACCCTGTCGCCCACTCTGAGCGTGGGATCCATTGAAGACGATATTATTTCAAAAAACCGCACCTCCTTTATCCCGAATAGATATCCCACAAGGAATATGAAACCCAGCATCATCAGGTTTTTTATCAATCTTATCATTATCTCTATTCTAATATCGGGGGAGG
>CAYOFY010000101.1:0-4659 GCA_964403465.1 uncultured bacterium | reverse complement strand
TAAAAGCGGTAAAAATAATTGTCGCCGGAAGGAAGAAATAATTGACATTAATCACATGGGTTTCAAAACCTACGCAAAGTAGCAAAAAAAACACTGCATTGTCTTTTTTTGCAGTGCAACTCCTTCTTAACATTATGTGGTCGGCGTTTTTTTTCGGGCTGCAAAATCCTCTTCTGGCTTTTGTCGAAATAATCCTGCTCTGGTTATAGTGTAGTATTTCATTTTTATCACATCATGGGCCTTTTGCATAACACTACACTTTCAGGAGGGGGCAAGCCTCTCTTCCTCAATGTGCCGTACTGAGTTTTACATGATAGCATGTTTTTGAAACACAATAGCTATTTTTTTTCTATCAAAATGTGAAGATTCCGCGCGGGGAGAGAAACCGCATCGTTGCAGCTTACCTCCGTCGCCTTCCCGAACGGTTCGTGCAGAGTCGCTTTTTGTATCCGGGCGTGAGTGAATCTCCAATGGTAACACTGGGTTTGATTGCTGTTGTTGACCACGACTATCGCCCGTCTGCCGTTGTCAAACCGTTCATGCACGGAAAATTTCAAGGGTACGTTATCTGCCGCTGGCTTCAGCTCTGTCGCCAGGACAGCAATACCAGTATCTTCCAATACCGCATTATGAAGATTCCCTTCAGTGCGGCAACCGCGACTCTTGATAAGGCGGCTGTTCCAAACCAGCTCTGCTCCGCGGTCGTCCAGCCAGCGCGAGAGAAAGATGTCCTCCTTCAGTTCTTCCCTCAGCCTGTTAATCTCTTTGATATAGGCCATAAGTTTGCGGTAGTATTGATGTTTAGGGGATGCCTTATATACCATTGGTTCAACGGCAATGACGCAGCCAAATCTCACGGCGGCGTTGACCCCTTCGAAATCGTACGGCGAGCCAACATGAATGCAGCTTGTCCATTCCGGAAATACGTAGCGCATCGGACATACGCCACGCCTGTCGGCTGACCTGTAGTAGAGGTCTATGAAAGGAATAAAACGGTCGGAACTTGCTTCCGAGGCAAAAACGAAATCCGGCTGGACCTCGCGGCATTTGGACAGCAGCCATTCGCAGGAACGTATGACGCCTTCGCTCATGGAAGTATCGGGAGGACGCGTCGACAGGGGATTGAAATCCATCAATTGTTCCGCGGAGCCTGTCTTGTCCAGCTGCAGCGCCTTGACACCCCATTTGGCAAGCTGGATAAAGTATCCCGCGATAATCTCGTTGAAGGCCGGAACGGAAGCCGATGCCCAGAGTTGGCGGCGCACACTCAGCGCATGGCGCGCCTGGATGGTGCTCTGTCCCCATTGCATCCAGTTTTCGCTGTTGCCGAACTCGTCCATGCGCCTGTACCTGTGCAACTCCTTCCTGAACATCTCAGTTTCGCAGTTAACGGTGTTGTAATTGGCGAAGATTACCGGGTCGATGCCTTCCGCCGCCAGAGCCGAGAGCAGACGCTTAAATCCCTCAACGCCTCCGAGGCGTTCATCAGGCACATATTCCGGATAGTCGCGATCCTGTCCGCCTTTGTCCCAGCCGCATATTTCAACCGTGTTGATGCCGAACTCCTTGGCGTCCCTTGCCCACTGGAGCACACCCGCGTAGTCAGTGTTTATTCTGTCTTCCGGCTGCAGCAGCATGGTGTTGAGCCAGACTGTCTTTCGCCGCAGCCATGACGGTTTTTCAGGGGCGGTGAAATGTTTATTCCACCAGGCCCGGTAGATGGAAGACGCATCATGCCAGTCGCCATCATGAAATTGCACGACAAACTCGCCTGTCTCAAAAACCTCGCCTGCCTTATGGTCTCCCTTGAGGACATAAGGGAAGCGGATGTGTGAATAAACCACGCCTATGGGATCGTCTCCGCCGAGCATTGCGGTGTCAGGCCAGTTCATTCCGGGCCGGTCAGGGCCTGAACATGGATGATAGGCGAAATGGTTGGCATGGATACGTTGAATGGGGTCGTGATAGCCCAGGTATAATCCCCTGTCCAGCTTCCGGTTATATATGTCAAACCACGGCATGATCGGCCATGGAGGTTTAAGCAGCATCATGACGGATTCGGGAATCATGGCGCCCAGACTCATACCGGTCGGATACCGCGATATATGATCGCTGTAATAGGCGCCTGAATAACCAGGCCAGAAACATTCGGTATCGGCAATATCGCCGAAGCGGGTAATACCGCCCAGGCAGGGAAACCAGAACTCGGCTGCGGGAACCGTACAGCGGTTTTCAAGGCGAGAGCGGAAACGCACGGCCGGACCGTCCAATTCAATCCGGAAGCGAATAGATATGGGAAAAAAGCCGCGCTCGGTACGGATTGCATCAAAACTGATTTCCGCCTTTTGCCCATCAATCTTAATTGAAACCGGATGGTTGTCCTTTGCGTAATCACATTCGTAATCCGTATGCTGCAACCTCAGGTTAAAAAGCCGCGCCAGCCTTTTTTCCCCCAGCATGTCCTCGTTCAACGGCTTAATTAAAAATGTCTTGATGGCGCCAGACTCCGGCTCAAATTCTATCAGGAAAAATTCGTTCTCAATCATGGTTTTCATTGTCGCGCTCCCATGCCGCAAACCGTTGGTTGCACAGCTTATGGCATTTGACCATGGAAAATAATATCAAAAGTTTTCAAGCAACCGGCTGATTTTCCGAATTTCCACGGATGCTTTAAAACGTATTTTATCATATCAGGGCATTTGAACAAGAAAAATTCATTCGGGGATTATGCAGGCGGGTTTTCTGCCCTGCTTCTCGTAGTAGCGCTGGTGGTACTCCTCCGCCCTGTAGAATACCTGCGCGGGAACTATCCTGGTAACTACAGGGTCATTGAACCTGCCCGCCCTTTCAAGCTCCTTCGCCGACAGCTTTGCGGCTTTCTCCTGCGCATCATTGTAATAAAATATAACCGACCTGTATTGGGTACCGACGTCGGGGCCCTGCCTGTCGGGCGTTGTGGGATTATGTATCTTCCAGAAGACATTCAGAAGCTGTTCGTATGAGACTTCGTCAGGATTATATTCGAGAAAGACCGTTTCCGCATTTCCTGTGTCTCTCCTGCAGACCTGTTCGTAGGTGGGGTTTTTGAGCGTCCCCCCCATGAAGCCAACCGCCGTGTAAACAACACCCTTCACCCCTCTTAACGACGCCTCAACGCCCCAGAAACAGCCTGCGGCAAAAGCCGCCTTTTCAAGGCGCTTAAACGAACCCGCATCAACCAGCTTTATCGCAACAGAATTTATACAGTGCCGATTCCCTGAAGGAAGAGGGCCGTCGTCAAACACATGGCCGAGGTGTGCGCCGCAGAGCGCGCAGAGAACTTCGGTGCGCACCATCCCGTGACTTCGGTCTTCTATCGTTGTAATGTTCAGCTCCGAAACCGGCTCCGCAAAACTCGGCCACCCCGTGCCGGATTGAAACTTTGCCCCGCTCCTGAACAAATCCGTGCCGCAACCAACACACCGGTATACGTATTCCCCCTCGCCGGCGGGCACCGCGCAAGTTCCGCTGAACGGGCGCTCCGTTCCTTTCAACCGCGTCACGCTGTATTGCTCCGGGGTAAGCAGACTGCGCCACTCCCCTTCAGTTTTGTATATCCTTTCCAATTCTTCCACCCTGCCCTTTTCCGCATTGAAAACAGAAACTTTTTCATATAGTTCTATTTCTTCATTGGTAGGCGTAAAATCTTGAGTAAATGCTTTCCTTCGAGTAAATTTGACGTAATCGATTACCTGGTTTCTTAATGTTCGTGTTAAAATCCCGCTTGCTTTATTATCCCCTAATTGTTCCTCTCCTTTGACCAACTGGCGCAATTCTTTCAATTTGACTTTTGAGAATTCCCCTTTTTCCGCTAATGGCTCAACAAACCTTTTCTTGAAGCTATATGGCGTACCAAGAATCTTGTCGTCTATAAAAGTTGCTATTCCATATAACTCCATTAGGTTGTTTTGCAGTGGTGTTGCGGTTAGAAGCAGTTTTGGTTTATCCTGCATTACATTACGAATCTCCCAGGCCATTTTTGAAGCATCCCGTCCTTTATACACATTTCTCAATCTGTGTGCCTCATCTATTACAACACACCTCCATGATTGCTTTTCTATCAGACCTTTTCTTTGATAGGCAAATTGTAAAGATACTATAAAGATACCATCATAGGTCAGAGGAATTTGTCCTCCTGAATTTACCTTTGTTTCAAATATGGGGCCATCAATAACTTCAGAATTTAAGCCGAAATGCAAGGACAGTTCATCTTGCCATTGTTTTCTGATAGAAGCTGGACAAATAATTAGAATCTTACGCTTTCCTTCTGCCCATAATTGAGAAACAACAATTCCTGCTTCGATAGTTTTCCCGAGACCTACCTCATCTGCTAAAATTGCACCGCGTTGCAAAGGGCTATCAAAGGCATACATTGAAGCATAAACTTGATAGGGATTCAATTGAATTGATGACTTGGCTAAAGTTGAAGATAGACGGTTTATATCTCCGGCCATCTTTTTTAGCATTATCTTTTCGGATAAATATCTTTGAAGAAACATATTTTGAATCATTGCCATATTTTACTCCGAACAGGTCAAAAATTCAAAACAGGAACCTCTCGGTAAGATTTAAGTGTCCCACTTGGGACAACTGCTGGAACGTTAAAATAAAGAAAAGAAC
>CAYOFY010000100.1:0-4684 GCA_964403465.1 uncultured bacterium | reverse complement strand
AAATTATGTTATAATTGCCCTTCATGAAAGAAAAAGTTGCGGTGGTAAAATGCGCCTCCTACGATAAAGAGGCGGTGCGCGAGGCGGTCAGGAAAATATTCCTCCTTTGCGGCATACGCGACGACGAATTCAGGAAGATTCTCTTCAAGCCGAACATGCTGTCTGCCAGGACGCCCGAGGAAGGCGTGACAACGCATCCCGCAGTCGTTGAAGGAGCGGTAAGATACTTCAAAAACTCCGAAAAAATCATCGGCGACAGCCCGGCGAACATTGAAAAGCCGGTTGAAACATACTGGGAGAAGTGCGGATACAGGCAGGTATCAGAGGATACCGGCACGCCCCTGGTGAAATTCAGCAGTTCTTTCATGGTGGACATCCGCACAGGCGACAGGAAAACCGAGGTCCCGGTCACCGACTGCATCAAGGAGTACAGCCTGGCAAGCATCGCCAAACTGAAAACCCACGGACTGACAATCCTCACCGCCGCAATGAAAAACCTTTACGGGCTCATACCCGGCTTCAGGAAAAGCGTCCTCCACAGCATATTCATCTCTCCCCTGCACTTTTCGCAATTCATCGTGGATTTCTACAGGGCGGTGGAGAAATACGTATCCTTCAATCTCGTGGATGCCGTGGTCTCAATGGAAGGCAACGGCCCGTCAGCGGGCAAACTGAGGAACACCGGCTACATAATCGGCGGCAGGAATGCGGTCGCGGTTGATATTGTTTGCTGCCGGCTGATCGGCATAAGGCCTGAAAGTATCCCGTGCCTGGAGATATACAGAGAGAAGTACGGCCTGCCCGAAGTTGAGATTACGGGTGATGCGCTTGTGCCGGTGAGGAATTTTGACGTCCCTGGCAGGCGTGCTGGCGCGTTCGTATCAAGCAGGTTCTTCAGGCCCTTCCTGGACCTGCTGGGGAAGTATTTCAGGGTGATGCCCGTCATAAACCCCGAACTATGCAAGGAGTGCTATGCCTGCACGAAGGTCTGCCCCGTGAAGGCGATTTCTGAGGATTTGAAATTTGACAGGAAAAAGTGTATAAATTGTCTGTGCTGTTTTGAAGTCTGCCCGCACAGGGCGATAAGCGTGAAAAAGAGTTTCATCGCGCGCCTCTTCACCTGATTTTACGTTTGTCATTGCGAGGAGCGCAGCGACGTGGCAATCTCGGAGGGTTTCATGAACAAAATAGGGGTTATCAACTACAACATCTCAAATTTTTCCGTTGAGGAACTCTTCGGATGGTGCAGGGAGAACGGAGTGGGATACGTTGAACTGATGAGAAAGGACGTCTGGCCTGACATTGAAAAGCCGGAAAACACCGTCAAGGAAACCTCCGCTCTCCTGCAGAAATACGGCATAAAGATTTCACAGGTAGCGGCAGGAAATGACTTCCTTCAGAAGACCGAAGAGGATTTGAACAGGCAGGTGTGGATGCTGGGAGAACTGTGCAAAATAGTCAAAGACCTCGGGTTTAACCAGTTGAGAATTGACGGCGGCTGGCCCAAGGACGGGGTTGCGGAGAAAGACTACAGGGACTTTATAATAAAAGGCGTCTCAAAAGCCGTGGAGATGGCAGAAAAGGAGGATGTTTACCTTGCCCTTGACAACCACGGCACCGTGACAAACGACATCTTTCTCCAGACGGACATATTGAAAACGGTGAACTCCAGACACCTCGGAGCCAACCTTGACACCATGAATTACAGGTGGTACGGCTACCCGGTGGACGAACTGTCTGACATTTACAGGGATATAGCCCCTTACACCCTGCATACCCACCTCAAGGACGGCACAGGCAGCAGGGCTGAATATAAAGGTGCGGTGCTTGGCGAGGGAGAGATACCGGTAGCGGATGCCATAAAAATATTGAAAGACGCGGGTTATGACGGGGTATGGTGCGTGGAGTACGAGGGAAAGGAAGGAGCGGAGGGATACAAAAAATCCGTCTCCTGGCTTAAGAAAACCCTGGCGTAAATACAATGCAGAGAGAAAAATGGGGAAGTAAACTCGGCGTGATACTGGCTGTTGCCGGGAGCGCGGTGGGGCTTGGCAATTTTCTCAGGTTTCCAGTCCAGGCGGCGAAAAACGGCGGCGGCGCGTTCATGATACCCTATTTTGCCGCGCTATTCCTTCTCGGCATCCCCCTGATGTGGGTTGAGTGGACGATAGGACGGTTCGGCGGCGGCTTTGAACACGGAACCGCGCCGGGCATCTTCCACTCCATGTGGCGCAAGAACCGTTTCATAAAATACTTCGGGGTCATAGGCATATTCGGCCCCATTGTCATATTCATCTACTACACCTACATTGAATCATGGCTTCTCGGATACAGTCTCTTTTCCCTGGCAGGCAGGTATGCGGGCATAGCGGACGAGGCAGGGATGGTCTCCTTCCTGCGCGGGTACCAGGGCATTTTCAGGAACGAGTATTTTTCCGGGCTCGGCACGGCATACCTCTTCTTCCTCATCACCTTCGGGTTGAACATGCTCGTCATTCTATTCGGGATACGGAAAGGTATTGAACGGCTGTGCAACATTGCGCTGCCAACCCTGCTGGTACTCGCCCTGGTAATCATGGTGCGGGTACTTACCCTGCATCCCCCGATAGACCCGGCATGGACGCCCTCCCGGGGCCTGGGGTTCCTCTGGAACCCGGACTTTACCGCCCTGAAGGATGCAAAGGTCTGGCTTGCGGCGGCAGGGCAGATATTTTTCACGCTGAGCGTGGGGATAGGCGTGATACTGACATACGCGAGTTACCTGAAGAAAAACGACGACGTCCTTCTTTCCGGGCTCACTGCCGCAGGCATGAATGAATTTGCCGAAGTCATCATCGGCGGCAGCATAGTAATCCCCGCCGCCTTTGTCTTCTTCGGCCCGGCAGGCATCGGCAGGATTGCACAGCAGGGCTCCTTTGACCTCGGGTTTGTCACCATGCCCTTCATACTCAAGACCTTCCCTGCGGGACCCCTCTTCGGATTCCTGTGGTTCATACTGCTCTTCCTCGCCGGCATAACCTCCTCAATATCCCTTGCACAGCCGGCGGTCGCGTTCCTGGAGGACGAGTTCAACATCTCAAGGAAGAAAGCCGTGACTGTATTCGGCATAACCTGCTTTGTCCTGTCAAATTTTGCCATACTCTTCCTTGCAAGGGGCGTCGTGGACGAACTTGACTTCTGGGGCGGCACCTTTGCCCTCGTGGTTTTTGCGACAATTGAGACCATACTCTTCGGCTGGATATTCGGCATTGACAGGGCATGGGAAGAGATGCATTCCGGCTCTGACATAAGGATACCTGCCGTCTATAAATTCATCATAAAATACGTGACGCCGGCATTCCTCCTTGCCATACTGGGATTCTGGACATACCAGCAGGCGATTCCGACCCTGATGCTCAAGGGCGTGGCGAAAGAAAACATCCCCTTCATCGTCGGGACAAGAGTGATGCTTATCGGATTATTCCTTGCAATATGCCTGATGGTTAAGAAAGCGTGGGACAGGAAGAAGAAAACTAATTATATCCCGCAGTCGCTGTTTGATATCCTGGAAGAGGAAAATGCGGGAGGGGAAAAGGGATGAGGACAAGCGGACTGATTTTCATGCTGGCTTCCTGGGTAAGCATCATTTGCCTGATGGTCTTCTGTATCCTCAAATCCTCCCGCCCCCGCTAACCCTCCTACTTTTCCCCCCTTTGTGAAAGGGGGGCATGGGGGGATTTTTACACCACGGCAATCTCAACCACTATTTGTCATGGCGAGGTTTCTCTGGTTTGTCATTGCGAGGAGCGTAGCGACGTGGCAATCTGGCGCTTTTTGCCATCCCGATTCTTCCTTTCGGGACCAATGACAAGAGTATAACTTTATAGTATAATATGAGTCACCATGTTAATCCCCATGATAATTCTCGGAGGACTGGGCCTCATCTTCGGCGCGTTCCTGACCTATTTCAGCATAAAGTTCAAAAGCGAAGAAAACCCTGTCCTGGCGAAACTCCATGAACTCATGCCGAACGCCAACTGCGGCGCCTGCGGCATGGCCGGGTGCAGCGCATTTGCAGAAATGCTCTCCGAAGGAAAGATTGAACCGCATAAATGCGCGATGCTGCCCGAGGAAGACTTAAAGACAATCTGCTCCATCCTTGGAATTGAAGCCAAAGAAAGGGAGAAGAAGGTCGCAAGGGTTCTGTGCTACGGCGGAGTCAACGCGAAAAGAAAGTTTGACTACAAAACACTCAAGACCTGCAGCGCGGTAACCGCATTGTTCGGCTCAAACCTTCAATGCGATTACGGGTGCATCGGGCTGGGCGACTGCGTGAAGGTATGCCCGGTTGACGCCATAACCATGGGCGAGGACGGCCTGACCATCATAGACGAGGAGAAGTGCATCGGCTGCGGCAAGTGCGTCGCGGAATGCCCAAAGAAAATCATAAAACTTGCGCCTCCGGACAAGAAAGTTTACGTAGCCTGCTCCTCTCTCGACCGTGGTCCTGTTGTCATAAAGGCCTGCAAGGTCGGCTGTATCGCCTGCGGCAGGTGCGTCAAGGTATGCCCGCTCGGTGCGATAACGATGGACAACAACCTTGCGGTCATTGACTACTCAAAGTGCGACAACTGCGGCAAGTGCATAGAGGAATGCCCGCGCAAAATCATATTGCAGGCCGGCGCCCGACTCCCCCAGCCCGTCT
>CAYOFY010000099.1:0-4839 GCA_964403465.1 uncultured bacterium | reverse complement strand
TGGTGCGACGAGTTCCTGGCGATATCCCTCAGCAAATTGAATATCCATGAAATGCTTGGATGGATAATAAGAAACGATGCCCATCCTCCTCTTTTTTATCTGATTATGCATTTTTTGTTCAATTTCACGCAGAGCGAGGTTGGTCTGCGCATTCTCCCGGCAATATTCGGTTCAGGCGCAATAATCCTGTTCTACCTGATGCTCAAACAAATGAGGTCAGGTAACTATCTTCTCTCCCTCTCTCTTTTTGTCCTTTCTCCTGCGGCGGTTCTGTGGTCCCAGACGGTCAAGTCTTACAGCATGCTGACATTTTTTTCGCTGCTTTCAGTATTGATGTTTTTCAATTTCGGCAGGACACGCAGGTCCGTCTATGCTTTTGGCTGGATTATATCTTCCCTGATTGCGGTTTATCTCCATAACTACGGTGTGATGATTCTTCTTACCCAGGCGGTGATGGTCTGTATCCGGAAGAAAGACTTTCCTCCGAAGGTCTTCTTGTTACCTCTGCTCATTATCCTGCTTGGTTATCTGCCGTATTTATGCGGGCCGCTTATGTCGCAGATTGCCTTTGTAAAAGGGGCGACTCACACGGTTACTAACCCGTTCCTGAGGCTGGTGCATACCTTCTACTACTTCGTTTTCGGGGAGACGCTTTCGCCCCTTAACGCCAGGTTCGTCCTGCCGGGGGCGGTTTTATTCCTTTTGTTTTTCGCAGCGGGTTTGTTCGGGGAACGGAATTTCTTGTGGTTTTTCTCTTCATTGGTTCTTGTCGCGGCGGTTGTTGTAACATTTGTTATCAGGGCAACCATACCCCAGAACCTTATTCATCTTCAGCCATTTTTCTTCATTGTGGTATCTTCGGGACTGGAAAAAATATTCAAAGGAAGGAAACGGGTGATCTTTGCGTGCCTGCTGGCACTCAGCATTGTGCCGCCGCTTCATTATTACTACAGGGGAGACAGTTCTCAATATCACGATGCTGGAAGACTGGTACCTTACCGGCAGATAATGCAGATGATAGAGGGGGAAGGGCGGATGGGAGAGGCCATCATAGTTACAGAACAGAGGGAGAGACGTTTTTCGCGATTCTTTGAGCCGTACAGTCCGTGGGACTGGTATTATAAGGGCAGCCTGCCTGTTATTGAAGTAACTCCTGCAACTGTACCGAATCTTGAACGGGAACTTGCAGATATTCGGGAGAAGTATGACGGTTTCTGGTTGATCTTGAGCTACGGTTTTGTTGAACATCAATGGAATGATAGGGCCAAAAATTTCTTTTCAGGGGGGAAATCTGTTAAAATGAAAGAGATAAAACTGGTAAAAAACTATTCTTTCCTGGATATTCTCAGGGGGAAGGGAAAACATGAGTATTACTTCGTTGAGGTATATCATTTCATAAAGGCAGACCATGATTAGAAAGATACTGGTAACAGGAGGAGCGGGATTCATAGGCGTTAATCTGGCGGAGAAACTGCTTTCTCATAGTGATAATCTTGTTACAATCTACGATAATCTCTCAAGAAAAGGCGTAAGAAACAATCTTGAATGGATTTTATCTCAAAGACATAAAAACCTGGAGTTTGTCAAGGGAGATGTGCGCGATTACAAAAAGCTCAAAGAGACAGCAAGAGGATGCGGAGAAATCTATCATCTGGCGGCACAGGTGGCGGTGACGAAATCGGTGAAAGACCCTGTATGGGATTTCAGGATAAACGCGGAAGGGACTCTTTACCTGCTGGAAGCGGCAAGGAAGGTGACTCCGGAGGCCGTTTTTATATTTGCGTCAACAAACAAGGTTTACGGGGAGCTTCTCCATCTGAAACTCAGGGAGGGCAAAACCCGCTATATACTTGCAGAAAAGAAGAAGGGAATTTCGGAGGCGGAAAATCTTGATTTCCATGCACCCTATGGAGTTTCAAAAGGCGTTGCCGACCAGTATGTAAGGGATTATTACAGGATATACGGTTTGAAAACAGTGGTTTTCCGGCAGAGTTGTATATACGGAGAGCATCAGTACGGCAACGAGGACCAGGGCTGGGTGGCCCATTTCATCATAAAAAGCATGCTCGGCAGGAAAATAAATATTTACGGAGACGGGAAACAGATAAGGGACTTGCTGGAAGTATCAGACCTGGTCAGGGCTTATGCCGCGGCAGTAAGGAAGATAGAGAGGGCAAAGGGAGAAATCTACAACATAGGCGGCGGTGAGGAAAACGCTTTTTCCCTCCTGGAATTGATAGGTTTTCTTGAAGACGTGCTGGATATCAAGATTAAGCATGACTTTCATGAATGGCGCCCCGGCGACCAGAAGGTTTTCATAAGTGACAATACAAAATTGAACAGGGAACTGGACTGGCATCCGGGAGTTTCAAAAGAAAAAGGGATAAAAAATCTGATCGCGTGGACAAGGGATAATATTGATGTAATCAAACGTGTGAACAGAGGATGACGGGAATGAAAAGGAACATAGGAATAATAGGCGCGGGACATGTGGGACTTGTCACTGCCGGATGTTTCGCAAAATTAGGGCATAATGTGATTTGTGCGGACAATGACACGGAAAAGATAGAGAAAATCCGGAAATTCATAATGCCCTTCTACGAACCCGGCCTGCAGGAGATGATTGAAGAAACCTGCAGAAGCGGGAACCTTGTTCTTGTAACGACGATAGCCGAGCTGGCTGAGAAATGTGACATAATCTTCATAGCTGTTGGTACTCCTTCCACGGAAGAAGGAGGGGCAGACCTGTCTTACGTGGAAAACGTGACGGTAGAGATTGCAAAGGCGCTTACCGGCATAAGAAAAAATACAGGCAGCGTAAGAGATATCTATAAACTCATTATTGAAAAAAGCACCGTTCCGGTATTGACCGGAGAATGGGTGAAAAGAACTCTTGAACTTATGGGACCTACCGGCATAGAGTTTGACGTTGCTGCCAATCCCGAGTTTTTGAGGGAAGGTAGTGCGATAAAGGATTTCATGGAACCCGACAGGATTGTTGTGGGCGTGGAGAGCGAGCGTGCAAGAAAGATTTTTGGGGAGATCTACGCTCCGATAAAGGCACCGGTTATTTTTACCGACGTGAAAAGCGCAGAACTCATAAAACATGCGTCCAATTCATTTCTCGCTCTCAAGATTTCTTACATAAACGCCGTTTCCCAGATATGCGAGAGGGTTGGTGGGGATATAGAAAAGGTTGCCGAAGGCATGGGTTACGATAAGAGAATAGGCAGGGATTTCCTGAAAGCGGGAATTGGATGGGGAGGAAGTTGCTTTCCGAAGGACGTATCAGCGTTCATAAAACTTGCGGAAGATATCGGATATCCGTTCAACCTTCTGAAAGAAGTGAGGGAGATAAACAGGGAACAAAGATTGCTTGTTGTCAGGAAGGCAAAAGAGTTGTTATGGAATCTCAAGGGGAAGAAGATAGCCGTTCTTGGGCTTTCTTTCAAGCCGGATACGGACGACATCAGGGAATCACCCGCGGTTGATATAATAGCGGCACTTTTGAAAGAGGGTGCCATTATCAGGTGTTACGACCCCAGGGCGAGCGAGAACATGAAAAAGGTTTTTCCGGATATTGTATACTGCAAGGATCCCTATTCGGCCGCTGAAAATGCTGCATTACTGATTTTTCTTACAGCATGGCCTGAATTCCAGAATCTTGATTTCCTCAGAATAAGAAAACTCATGAGCATGCCGCACATAATTGACGGCAGGAATTTTATTGAACCGGAAATACTCAAGGATGCCGGGTTCATATGCAGGTTTATAGGACGGGGCAGGATATGAAGGGAAGGAAAGTCTTTATAGCGGGCGGAGCGGGTTTCATCGGAAGTCACCTGTGTGATCGCTACATTTCCATGGGAGAGAGGGTATGGTGCGTGGACAACCTGGCCACAGGTGTTAAGGCAAATGTGGAACATCTTCTCTCATCCCCGGCATTCACATTTGTCAACGCGGATGTTATTACTCTTGAAAAGACTCTATTCGGAGAGAATTTTGATATGATATTCCATCTTGCAAGCCCTGCATCGCCGCCGGATTATTTCCGCCTGCCGATAGAGACGCTGAAGGCCAATTCCATCGGGACCGAACATCTGCTGGAATTGGCCGTACGGTGCAATGCAAGATTTCTTTTTACATCAACTTCGGAAGTCTACGGAGACCCGTTGATACCGGTGCAGAAAGAAGAATACTGGGGAAATGTCAACTCAATAGGGCCGCGCTCGGTTTACGACGAGGCGAAAAGATATGGTGAAGCCATGGTAATGGCTTATCAGAGGAAATACCGTGCCGATACCAGAATAGTGCGGATATTCAACACCTACGGGCCGAGAATGAGACTCGGAGACGGCAGGGTAATCCCGAACTTTATCGCGCAGATATTGGAGAATAAGCCATTGACGGTTTACGGTGACGGAAAACAAACGAGAAGTTTTTGCTATGTTGACGACCTTGTGGCCGGGCTTGCCGGAATGATGGAACTGGACTACAGAATGCCGGTAAATCTGGGTAATCCTGGAGAATTTACCGTACTTGAACTTGCAGAGATTATACAGAAAATCGTTGGGAAGAAAACCAGGATAGAATTCCTCCCCGAACTTGAAGATGACCCCAGGAGAAGAAATCCTGACATCTCGAGAGCGAGGGAATTACTCGGCTGGGAGCCCTCTGTGTCGCTGGAAGAAGGACTTAGAAAGACCATTGCCTATTTTAAAGAGAAGATGAAATGAAAGATTTTACCCCCTGACTCCGGCCGTTCACGATTAAGAGGGATAGAAGTTCAGGGGGAGAAAGGATAAAAATGGCGGGATTCAGTAAAATCCTCGTTACCGG
>CAYOFY010000098.1:1629-4864 GCA_964403465.1 uncultured bacterium | reverse complement strand
AAAACAAGGGTGGTTATTTACGGAGTGGGACCGATAGGGGCGAAGATTGCTTCGTTTCTTTACGAGCGGAAGAATCTTGAGGTTGCGGGCGCGATAGACATAGACGAAAGAAAAAAGGGGAAAGACCTTGCCGAACTTGCGGGGCTTGAAAAAAGAAGCGGAATACTGGTAGAGGACAACCCCGGAAAGGCCCTGTCCGGAAAGAAGATTGACGCCGTGGTGCTCGCCACGACATCCTCCCTTGCAAGGATAAAAGAACAACTGCAAGGTATACTGTCCCACGGGATAAACGTCGTCTCAACCTGCGAGGAATTATCCTATCCGTGGGTTACCGCTCCAGAAACAGCAGCGGAGATAGACGCGATAGCGAAAAGGAACAACGTCTCGGTACTCTCCACCGGGGTCAACCCCGGATTCCTGATGGATTTCCTGCCCATAGTGATGTCTGGTGTATGCCGAAACGTTGAAAAGATAACCGTGGAACGGATACAGAACGCCGCGGAACGACGCTTACCGTTCCAGCAGAAGGTCGGAATAGGGATAACACCCGGGGAGTTTGCCCGGAAGGTCAAAGAGGGGACGTTGAGACATGTCGGGCTCACCGAATCCATGCATATGATTTCAAGCCGCATGGGATGGAAGATTGACCGCACCGAGGACGTGATTGAGCCTGTGATTGCTGAAGAACCGTTAACGGTGAACGGGAAGAAGATTGACAGGGGCAGGGTTCTCGGCGTGAGACAGACCGGACGCGGATTCTCGCAGGGAAGGGAACTGATAACTCTCGTGTTTGTCGCCGCGGCGGGCGTCTCCCCGGCGTACGACCGCACCGTCATCAAAGGAACCCCGGACATTGATGTTACAATCAGAAACGGCGTGAACGGGGATATAGCAACCTGCGCAATCATAGCCAATGTCATTCCCGTGGTCATGAGGGCAAAGCCGGGTCTGAGGACCATGGCCGACATTGAACCGGTATCCTTTTTCACGGGATAATTCCATGGAATCCATATACTCCCTCTCACCTGGAAATCTTATTCTCCTGCTGCTCAGCGGTTTCATGATAGGCGTGTCAAAGACAGGGGTACCCGGACTGGGAATGCTGGCAATCATCCTCTCTGCAATGGCTCTGCCGGCTCGCTCGTCAACCGGGATTGTACTTGTCATGCTCATCTGCGGCGATATCTTTGCTGTGGCCTATTACCGCAGGAGCGCCGTATGGAAACATCTCCTGATGATCATCCCGTGGGCGTTCTGCGGGATAGTCATCGGTTATTTCTTCCTGGGCAGGATCAACGACCGGCAGTTGAAACCCGTCATAGCGTTCATCATACTCTCCATCCTCGCGCTCAATCACTGGTGGAAGAACAGTGATACGGGCAACCTCCGCATACCGGAGCGCTGGTGGTTTGCGGCTTTCCTGGGACTTCTGGCAGGGATAACAACAATGATGGCAAATGCGGCTGGACCAATAATGATTATCTACCTGCTCGCAATGGGGCTGCCCAAGAAAGAGTTCATCGGGACAAGCGCATGGTATTTCTTCATCATGAACTGGGTCAAGGTTCCGTTCAGCGCCAGCCTCGGATTGATAAACAGCGGCTCGGTCCATCTCAATTCCATGATTTTTCCCGCTGTGGCGGCAGGCGCCCTGGCAGGGATAGTCATCATGAAAAAAATCCCCGAAAAGACATTCAGCATCATCGTGCAGGTTCTTACCGTCGCCGCCGCTATCAAACTACTGTTTTAAACATATGTATATCTGCTTTTTTTAGTGCGCATCGCCGCGCGGTTTCTGAAGCGGGCGTCTGAAGGAGGAGCGGGCACGGATTACGTTTTGTGTAAGAGCGACGAGAGAAGCCGAGCGCAGACTGCCTCGCCGGGGCGGTCAAGCGTCCCGTCTGAAGAAAGCCGCAAGGTGATGCAATAGTGAAAATACGCCGAGGCAACCGACGACGCGGCCAACGAAGCTCTCCGGATGAAATCAATCCGGTTTATACTGCTCCGCGTACTTGATAATATCGTTCATCATGCGAACACAGGCGCAGGGATACCTGCCGATGGATGTCTCCGCGGAAAGCATCGCAAAATCCGTGCCGTCAAGCACCGCGTTGGCGACATCGCTTACTTCGGCCCTCGTCGGAAACGGATTTTCGGTCATGCTTTCAAGCATCTGTGTGGCCGTAATTGAAAATCTTCCGCGCTTCCGGCACAGTTTTATGATTTCCTTCTGTACAAACGGAACCCTCTGCACCGGTATGCTTATCCCCATGTCTCCCCTCGCTATCATTATGCCGTCGGAAACCTCCATTATCCCGTCAATGTTGTCTATCCCCTCCTGACACTCAATCTTCGCAACAACCTTCGCTTCGCTTTCCCTCCCGGCATAATCCCTCAACGCGAGAATATCATCCTTGCTTCTCACGAAGGACTGTGCAATGTAATCAAAACGGTTTTTAATGGCAAAATCAATATCCTCCCTATCCTTGTCGCGGAGAGGGGGAAACTTCAGTTTCGCGCCCGGGATATTGATGCCCTTTCGTTCCCTGAGAATCCCCCCGGCAATGACCTTCAGCCGTATGCGCTTTTTTTCAACATCCTCTATCCTCAGCGCGATGTTCCCGTCGTCAATGTATATGAACTCTGCCGGCTCAACATCCCTGAGGTCTCCCGCATAGTCAAACGGGATATCTTTTCCGGAGGCGCCGGGTCCATTCACCATGTAAACTGTTCTGTTCTTTTCCAGCAACATCTGCCCGGAGCCGCCGAAACGACCGACCCTCACCCTTGCGCCTTCAAGGTCACCCATTATCCTTATTCCCCTGCGGTATTTCCTGTTGAGAAGGTGTACGGTTTCAATCCCTGCAAGGTGTTCCTTCCGGCTGCCGTGCGAAAAGTTTATCCTGACGGCATCCATGCCTGCCTTCATCATATCCCTCAGAACGGATTCCGATGAACTGGCAGGCCCGACGGTGCAGAGTATCTTTGTACTTGGACGGTATCTTTTCATTCTCTCTTCCATGATATAATTATAGAACGATGCGAAAGAAAAAGGCAAAGGCCCTCGTGCTTCTTTCCGGCGGGCTTGACAGCCGTCTTGCCCTCGTGATGATGAAGGAGCAGCTCGGCAGGGAGAATGTTGAGGCCCTGCATTTTATCCTGCCCTTCGGGGAAGGATGCTGCAGCGACCGGCTCTGCGTCCTCGGGTTTGCGCAGAAACAGAATGTGAAACTCC
>CAYOFY010000098.1:0-1529 GCA_964403465.1 uncultured bacterium | reverse complement strand
GGGCTCGTGGACAGGAGCAGGCTGGAAGCCATAGAAGGAAGGCAGCGCAGGCGGCAGATGGAACTCGCGAAGGTGTTCGGGATTACATATCCCAATCCGGCAGGAGGATGCCTCCTCTGCGAGAAGGAGTTCTGCAAGAAGGTATCCCCGCTTCTGAAATTGAAAAGGAAACTGGACGATTTTGATGTGGCGCTGGTGAAGATCGGGAGGCATTTTGAAGCGAGCGGCATCGTGCTGGGGAAGAACAAAGAGGAAAACGAAAAACTCCGGATGCTCGCAGAAAAACACAGAAGGGGTATCTTTGTCATACCGGAACAACCTGGACCCGCGGCACTGATAAGCAAGAATGAATACCGGGAGCAGGCTGAGGAACTTATAAGGAGATACAGCAAGCACAGAATCACTTCTTTCCGGTATATCAGAGGTTAACCTCTTCTTCTGGAAAAACACAGAATCAGGCTCTTGTCGGCGAGAGTCATGCTGTCTATCACGCAGTCGTTTTCTATAAGCGCCCCCTTCCCTATTATGCTGCCCGAGACAACGCACCTGTCGCGGATAACCGAATCAGAGAATATGATGCTGTCCTCAAGGATACAGTCTTTCCCTATGAAACAGTTTTCCCCGATAATAACCCTGCCCCTGATGCGCACACCTTCCTTCAAAACGGTCTTTCTGCCGGCCAATAATTTTCCTTCGCCTCTTTTTTCACAGGTCGGCCCGCCTTCAAGAGTTTCAAAAAATCTGACCTTTCCGTCAAGGATATCAAAGTTTGCCTGCCTGTATTTATCTATCAGCCCTATGTCAATCCAGTATCCGGAATGAATGTATCCATTAAGGCTCATCCCCTTTTCAAGAAGATGCGGAAAAACAAACCTCTCAAGAGAGACGGGATTATCCGGCCCGATTGCATCAAAGATTCCAGGCGAAAACACATAGACACCGGCATTTATTGTGTCGGCAACCATCTCCTCGGGCTTTGGTTTTTCCACGAATTTTCCAATCTTCATCCGGGCATCAGTGATAACAAGCCCGTAAGCCGAAGGATCGCTGACCTTTACAAGCCCTATCGTGGCACAGGCGTTTCTCTCTTTATGAAAAGCCAGGATCTTGCCAAGGTCAAAATCTGTAATGATATCCCCGTTGACAACAACCAGCGGTTCATCCGCATTCCTGAAAAAACCACAAGCATTCCTCAGTCCCCCTCCTGTCCCCAGCGGTTCATCTTCCACGGAAAGATATGCCTTCACTCCGGCTTTTCTCGCGAGGGGTCCTATGGATTGCCTGAAATATTCGGCCTTATATCCGACGCCGACAACCACCTCGTTTATGTCATGTTTCTTAAGGAGGGAGAACTGGTAATACAAAAGGGGAATGTTCGCAACGGGAAGCATGGACTTGGGGGTTGTCAGGGTGAAAGGCCTCAGCCGCAGCCCTTCTCCGCCGGCCAACACCAGTGCTTTCATCCAACCCCCTTTTGAGCAAGTTTCTACCAATTTAACACACCTGCTGAAAGGATGTCAACCTCGCCT
>CAYOFY010000097.1:2528-4917 GCA_964403465.1 uncultured bacterium | reverse complement strand
TCTAAAAGATATCCTCATGCGTGCCTATGCCGACCAGGAAGGCCTTGTCGCTTTCCCTGCGGTAGACAGCCCTGTAGTTCATTGTGACGCTAAATTCCCAGTAAACTTCTGTACTCTGGATTTTCTTGTTTCTTAAGGAGGGATGTTTTTCGTTTTTCATCAACATATTAATACACCAGTACAACTTTTTTCTGACCTCAAGAGGCAGTTTTTTGATTTTCTTTTCAACGGAAGAAGGGATAATGATTTCTCTTATCATTTTTCCATATCCCTTTCCATCAACTTTGCATTTCTGTAGGTCTTGCAGCGGCCTTTCTTTATTTCTTCTTCAGATTTTCCAACCATATGCTGCCAGCCGGGCTTAAAGAAGAAAGCCTGTTCTTTCTTTACGACGCAGACCGGATTAAGAACGATTTCACTGTCCCTGATTTCAAAATTGACCAGGTCGCCTTCCTTCAGGTTGCACTTCTCTCTTATCTCCCTGGGCACGGTAATCTGGTAATTGCGCGCAACTTTTACAACATATGAACCCATTTTTCCCCACCTCCTGGAATATTCTACCGTAAAATATCAATTTTGTAAATAACAAAATTACAAAACATGTATCTATAATTGCGTTTCTATCAGGAATTATGACGAAAATGTCAATCTTCCGGAGCGGTTGTCATTACCACCTCGCGCAGGCGTTCCATGAAATAGCGGTAGTTTGCGAACGTGCAGGTCTTGAGCACAAAGTGGTCCGGACCCGGGATAAACCTTCCTTTCCTGATGAGCCGGCGCGCCTTCTCCATCTCCCTGTCAATGGATTCCTTCCCTTCGTACATGCACTCCTTGCGCAGTCCTCCTATGACCCCGACCTTCGGGTAGCGGTCCAGCACGCGGGCGACGTCGTTTCCGGCAAGCACCTCGTACGGATACATTGCGGTGACCCCGCCTTCAAGCATGAGTTCCGTCAGGTCCTCAATAAAACCGTCGGAGTCAACCAGTATGACCTTTATGCCGTGTTCCATCGCAAATGCGGAAATCTTCCTGTAGCACGGGGTCATGAATTCCCGGAAGGTCTTCGGTGATATGAGGGAGCCGTTCTTTGAAGCCATGTCCTCCCAGCACTCAATGAGGTCAAACTCAACGTCCTTCACCATCTTTTTCCAGATGTGTATGGCCATCTCCGTGTAGTAGTTCATTATTTCATGGACGAGTTCCGGACTGTCGTAGAAAGCGTAGGCAAGGTTTTCGTCGCCGACCTTCTCCCTCGGGAAACCGTAAACACCCCTGTGCGTCAGTTGAAGCGGGTAGTCGCGGCTCCTGTATTCTTTCACCAGGTCGTCCCAGTTGTCCGGAAAGCGCTTCGGGTCGTCCGGGTCAAGGTGCCTTTTCCTGTAAACCTCCCAGTCGCCTTTCGTCCTGATGGGCCAGCCGATGGTGTGCCGGGCGTAATCTCCTTTCCTGTACATCTGACAGACTGTCCCGTCACCGATATCCTCCACGAATATATCTTCAGTCTCCTTGAGGATTCTCGGCTCTTCCATCCCTGAGGCATCCATGTTGACAGGAGTGGTCGCCCAACCCCTGTATGTGCCCTCAAAGCCCAGCAGTTCATCTATGGACTGACCTATGCCGGGATATTCGGCTTCCCATTCCTTGTGCGCCGCGTTTGTGCCGCCGAATACCTTTATGAAGGGCACGCGGTCAACCTTTTCTCCGGTAAGCGTTTTAACAAATCGTTCTCTCGCGTTCATTCGTTTCTCTCTTATCCTCTCTTCCCCGGTGGCAGGTGTATGCTCTTTTTATTAACATCCTCAACTGCCTCCATTATGCCTTCGGCGTAGGTAGGATGGCAGTACAGAATTTTTTCAAGGGCTGCGACAGTCAGTCCATTCGTGATGGCAAGCGTGGAGAAAGAGACAAGTTCGGTCGCGCCTTTGCCTGTCATGTGAATACCCAGTATCTTACCGGTCTCGCCGTCGGCGATTACCTTCACGAACCCCTCGGTATGTTTCTCAGCGTATGCCTTTCCGAGTGCGGAAAACGGAAATTTCCCGACCTTCACCCTGACCCCGCTGTTTCTTGCCTCCGTCTCGGTCATTCCGCATAATCCTATCTCGGGATTTGAGAATATTGTCTCCGGTATGTTTCCGTAGTCCATCGTCGCGTTTTCCCTGCCTGATATGTTTGCCGCGGCCACCTCTCCCTCTTTTGTGGCGATATAGGCGTAAGGGTATTTCCCGTTCACGTCGCCGATTGCATAAATGTTCTCTATGCTTGTTCTCATGTTCCCGTCGGTCTTCATGCCTCCGTTTTCCATCGCCAGTCCGATATCTCCGGATGCCGGGAGGTTTGGTGCCCTGCCGACCGCCACGAGTATCCTTTCTTCCTTGATCTCCTCTAT
>CAYOFY010000097.1:0-2428 GCA_964403465.1 uncultured bacterium | reverse complement strand
CTGTCTGTTCTGCATATCGCGGGCGTGCACGGCATGCCGCCGGTTGCCACGACGATATTCCTCCCTTCAATAACCTTTCCGTCCGCCTGCACGGTATTCCTGCCCGTAATCTTTCCCTGCCCCTGCACGAAATCAATCCCGTTCTGCTTCAGCAGGAAACTCACGCCTGTTCTCAATCTCAGGATAACGTCCGTCTTTATCTCCTTCAGCACCTGTTCCCATTCAAAGGACACCTGCCTGTTTACCGACCTGAACCGGCTTTTGCCCATCTCTTCCGATATTGAGAAAAGCGATTTTGTGGGGATGCACCCCCTGTTCAGGCATATCCCGCCGAGTTCCTTTTCTTCCACCAGACAGACCTTCAGTCCGTACTGGGCGCACCTTATTGCGCAGGGGTATCCCCCGGGCCCTCCGCCTATGATTATCACATCGTACATTTATTCTCCTCCCTAATAAAAGCGTATAGCGTATAATTGCCCCCTCAACTTCCTCTATTCTTGGATGAGACTCGGTATTTCTAAATCCCCTCTTACCGCCCCCTTCTTACCCCCCTTTAACAAAGGGGGGCATGGGGGGATTTTCCCTCCCTGCCTGTCATTTTGCTTCTATTATCATCTCCGCCGCTTCCCTTAAATCCTTCGTTATGAAGTCGGGCTTTACCGCCCAAGATTCCGTCTCTTTTGCGTCCTTCGTTTTTCCGGAGAGCACGAGTATGGTCTTTGTCCCTGCGGCTTTTCCCGCCTGCACATCCACTTCGGCGTCACCCACAAAAAAAGTCCCGCTGAGGTTGATATTGGCGATTTCCTCCTCAGCCCTGTAAAAAAGTCCCGGCTTTGGTTTCCTGCAGTCGCAGTTTTCTTCCGCCGTATGAATGCAGTAATATATTCCTGACAGTTCAATTCCGTGTTTTTTCAGGACGGCTTTCATGCTTTCTGTCAGCTGGTTGAGGTCCTTCTCCGTAAAAAGCCCCTTGTTCACGCCTGCCTGGTTGGAGATGACAACAATCCGGTACCCGTTGTCACAAAGTTTTTTCAGCGCTTCAATGGCGCCGGGCAGGAACCTGAATTCTTCCCATCTTTTAATCCAATCGTTTGGGGTGAATATGGATATGACTCCGTCGCGGTCAAGGAACACGGTTTTCATTATTTTGTCATTCCGAGCGTTTTATGCGCGGCAATCTATACGCCACGTTATAATTTTGATTTCATCTATAGAGTATAAATCCCCTCTTAATCCCCCCTTTAATAAAGGGGGTATGGGGGGGATTTTACCTCCTTGCCGTCTTGTTCTCCGGCGAACTTAATCTGATTTGGAGGAAGGAGGTATTTTACAGATTGTCAGAAGAACGGGAGTGTTTCCTTCAGGTTGTACATGATGTTCATGTTCTGGACGGCCTGCCCGGCCGCGCCCTTGACAAGATTGTCAATCGCGGACACAACGACCAGCATCTTCTCGTCCACGAGTTTTATCCCTATGTCGCAGAAATTGGTATCCACGATATTCTTGACCGAGGGCGAGACTCCGTAATCCATCATTCTCACAAAAGGTTCTTCCGCATACGCCTCTTCGTACATCTTCTGGAGTTCCTCCGCCGCAATCGCGTTACCGAGCCCGACGTAGCATGTGGACAGTATCCCCTGGTTGTAGGGAACCAGGTGCGGCACAAACGTCACCGTGTGATTTTTTCCGGAGACGACGCTCAACACCTCTTCCATCTCCGGCGCATGTCTGTGCTCGCCTATCTTGTACGCCTTCATATTCTCGTTGCATTCGGCAAACATGTTGGCGAGGGACGGTGTTCTGCCGGCTCCTGTCACCCCGCTCTTTGAATCGGCGATTATCCTGCCCTCTATGAGGTTATTCTTCACCAGCGGCAGCATGGCCAGTATTACGGAAGTGGGGTAGCAGCCCGGGTTCGCGATAAGGTCGGCCGCCTTTATCTTTTCCCTGTTTATCTCGGGCAGGCCGTAGACAAACCGGTCATTCAGTTCCGGGCATGTGTGTTTGAGGTACCATTTCTGGTATGTCTTCAGGTCCTTGAAGCGGAAGTCCGCACTCAGGTCTATGACCTTTTTTCTCATCTTGACCAGCATCGGAACAAACTTCATTGAAACTGAGTGGGGCAGGGCGAGGAATACCACGTCGCAGTTCTTGCCTATCCCGTCCCAATCTGGCACATTGCCGCACTTCAGGTTCACGATACCCTTCAGCCGCGGCACTATCTCGGCTATTTCGGGTGTCCCTTCCTCCGGCGCGACAAACCCCGCGGTTATCTCCGTGTCGGGGTGCGCCGCAAGTATCTCCACGAGTTTCTGACCCGCATACCCGGAAATCCCGAAAACCCCTGTTCTTATTTTCATCTGAGAGGTCCTTCTGTCATTGCGCCCCACCATACTTGTCATTGCGAGCCTCTCCCCCTCTTTGTCAT
>CAYOFY010000096.1:0-5101 GCA_964403465.1 uncultured bacterium | reverse complement strand
GAATCAGTTCTGCAGACTCTCTTTCAGTTTGTCAATGAATATCAGTTTCTTCTCTTCGCCGTAGGTATCCCCTGCCGCACCCACCAGCCCTCCGGTTGAAAGTTCAAGGTATTCCTTGCCTCCCGGTGTGGACTTCTTCTTATAGAAGTAACGCCTGCCGTAGGGATCCATGAAGGTCGTGCCTGCGCCGAGGTATGGCCCCTTCCAACCATCTATACCGGGATTTTCCAGCAGGTCTGTAAGTTTTGCAGGGGGTTGTTTCGTGTCCGTGTAAAAAAGTGTTATGGCGTTTGTTATCGCCTCAAAATCCTTCAGAACCTTCTCAGAACCCTTTTTCGCCATGCCCAGCTCCCTGACTATCCTCGCCGCCTCCTGTATCTGCATTGCGTTTATCTCGGCTATCCCGCCCACTATGCCTATCCCTGAAAACGGTATGCTGTTCTTCCAGTCTTCCCATTCCTGCTTCTCCTTTTCGTCAAGCACGCGAGGAGAGACAGGCGGGTCGTTCGCCACGACAACGGTTGACATGTTCTCCTTGAGGATTACGTAGGCCGCGTATGTTTTTATCGCGGTTGACAGCACCCCGACCTCCCCGGAGACAACGCCTACCATCGTTGATTTGCTCTCCGGAGCATAGCCGGTCGTGAAGATGGTGCCCCTTATGCCGGCAAGCGTGTTGGGCGTCTCTATCTCAAACTTCTTGTCGGCCGACGGCAGTTTTTCCACCACCGACCATATCTTCCCCATGCGCATGTCAATCTTAACCTCTTTTATCTCGTTCTTCTCGTCAAACAACGAGCGTTTTATCTGCACTGAGGTGCTTTCCGACAGGGTGACAACCGCTTTCTTCCCGAAAGCGATTACCGCGCTGGATCCCTTGCCTGTTGCCACGTAGGTACCCTCGGCAAGAGCGGACTTGAGAGGCGGATCCGCGAGACGCTGCATTGCGACATTCCAGAAATATACCTCCCCTTTCTTGTCCGCAAGCATTATGATATTATCCTCACCGTGGCAGGTTATAACCGAAGAAAAGACAACAGGTATTATTGCGAACAATAATTTAATTCTGTCCATCGCTCACCTCCCACAGGACGCGGTAAAGGACAATTCCCTCGCCCTTCCCTTTTATGTTGAACGTCCCCGCCTTCTCGCAGAGCATCCCTTCTTTTTCTATGAGACTGCGGGTTTCCTCGCCAACGAGTATCTCGTCCCCCGCGGTAAGCCCTTCAATCCTCTTGGCAACGTTTACCGCATCCCCTATCGCGGTGTATTCCATCCTTCTCGGGGTTCCGATATTGCCTATAATCATCTCCCCGGTATTTATCCCTATGCCTATTTTAACATTTGCATCAAATCTCCTCATCTCGCGCATCATCTCTTTCGCGCATAGTACCGCGTTGACCGCATGCCGCGGGTCATCCACGGGCGCGCCGTATATCGCCATCACCTCATCCCCTATGAACTTGTCCAGCGTGCCGCCGAACCTGAAGACCGCGTCCGCCATAATACTCAATATCCTGTTCAGGAAGGCGAATGTTTCTTCGGGAGAATGCGCATCGGCAAATGTCGTGAAACCCCGTATGTCCGCAAAGAGCACCGTCAGTTTTTTCTGTTCGCCGACAAGGAGAACGTCCTCCCCGGAACCGAGGAGTTTGTCCATGACGCTCGGCGATATGTACCTGCTGAAAAGGTTTTTTATCCTCAGCCGGCCCTTTCTTTCCGACACGAACTCCGCGAGGACAAGTATCCCGTAGACGAAAACTATGCTCAGGAAAGCCGGCAGTATATCCAGCCAGAAAAAACGAAAGGAGAACAACGAGAAACCAATGATTACGAAGAGGGTGGCAAGCAGAAGGATGAACAGGAGCCCCGCGATGGGCGAAAAAGAGACCGCCGCAAGGCCCGCGGTGAACGAAAAGACAAGCGCAATCAAAAAATTCTCCGGCCCGTTCGCCCTTTTTATGAACTCCCCCTTCATGAAATTTTCCAGGAAACTCGCATGGATGCCTATCAGTGGATAGGTGACGACCCCGGAAACCGGGGCCTTGTCCGATGTGCCGGTGGCGGTTGAACCGATGATGACAATCCTGTCCTGAAAGGCATCGGAGGGTATGACGGGATTCCCGCCCCTGTTCAGTTCCATGTATGACTGGAAAACCTGCACGAATGAATAGTTGGGAAATTTCTTCAGGTCCGGATATATGTTGAGATAGACTGAAGACCTGTCCGCAAGAGGGAGTCTTTTTTTGCCTGCCTTCGTATCAAACTCAACGTAATTCCTGCTCATTCCCGTCACGGAAGCGCCGAGAACCTTCTCTGTCACGGCAACGCAGAGCGAATTGTAAAGTTTGTCCTGGTACTGCACGAAGAGGGGATATTTCCTTATCACGCCGTCGCTGTCAGGGAGTATGTTTATGAAACCGGTTGAGAGTGCGTTCTGCCTGAGTTTCCTGACAGGTTCGGCCATCATCTCGGACTTCAGGACCCCGGACTTGAACTGCGGGGTGTCAAAATAGAACGGAAGGATTACATTGCCCGCATATTTTATCGACCGTGCAAACTCGTCATCCGCGTCCCTGCTGTCTATGAACAGTATGTCAAAGATGATGGCGCGCGCACCCATGTTCTTCAGAATCTCGGTCAATCCGGCGTACCACTGCCTTGAGAGCGGCCACTCCCCGAGGGACTTGAGCGTATCGTCGCCTATGAAAACGATTGCCACGTCGCCGGTGGGCTGCTTTTCACGGAGAGTTTTCATCCTCCAGTCATAGGTGATATTTTCAATCCGCCTGAAAATTTCCATCCGGAAGAGAATGAAAAAAAAGGCAGTTACCAGGAAGGCGATGACGAGAACGTTCCTTCTAACTCTTCGCTTTTTTTCCGGCATTTTCAGGGTCCACGGGCAGCGTAAGCGTGAAAACCGTGCCCTTGCCCGGCTGGGAAGCAACGTCAACACTCCCGCTGTGCTCGGTTATTATCTTCCTGACAACCGCCAGCCCCAGCCCGGTTCCTTTGTGTCCTTTCGTCGTAAAGAATATGTCAAATATTTTCTGCAGGTTTTCAGGCGGTATGCCGCTGCCGTTATCCTCCAGAAGCACGCTGTAGCATCCCCTGTCCGGTATGCATCTCGTGCAGATCTTCAGCCTGCCTGTGCCCGGCTGAACCGCCTCGTAGGCGTTGCTGAAAAGATTGAGCAGAACCCTCTGCATGCCTGTCGTGTCAATCATGACCTCTTTCACCCCGCTGTCAAAATCAAGCTCAAGCGCGATGTTCTTCTCCTTCAGTTTCTCGTCATAAACGCTCACTGCGTCTTTTACGAAGTCTTCAAGCACAACCTTCTGGAAAAGCGGCTTCTTCTTTGACGAGTAGTTGAGCATGTCAAGGATAAGGTCCGAAATCCTGTTCACGTTTGATTTCACTATGTGCCACCCGTCTTTCACGTACTCCCCCTGCACCGAGCCCATCGTCTCGTCAAGCAGGGAAATTCCCCCGATGAGTCCGTTGAGTATGTTCTTGATGTCATGCGAGAGCGAGAGCATCGTCTCTCCGACGCCCGCCATCCTGGCATTCCTGATGTTATCAAGATATAGCTGGGCGTTTTCCACGGACAGCGACGCCTCCCCGGCTATGATGGCCATCAGTTCCTCGTCCTTCCTGTCAAACGGCTTCCCTCCCCTCTTGTTCAGTACCTCAAGCACGCCCAGGAGTTTGCCGCCCTTTCCGGTCAGAGGCACGGCGAGTATGCTTTTCGTCCTGAAGTGCGTTTTGGTGTCGGCCGCGGAGAAGAAGTGGCTGTCCTTTGCGGTGTCGCTCACATTGATTATCTTTTTCTGTTTCGCGCACAGGCCGGCGATACCCTGCCCCAGTTTGAGTTTGATTGTCCTGACCTCGCTCCCCTTTTCGCCCGTGGCAACCTTGAAAAAGAGGACCTTCTCCTTTCTGTCATAGAGCAGAAGTGAACTTGCCTCTGCGTTGAGGATGCTCTTGCTTTCCTCCATTATGAGCGTGAGGAGTTTCTGGAGACTGCTTATGGAAGATATGAAATTGCTGATTCTCTGCAGGACCTGGAATTTGTGAAGGTATTCGTCTTTTTTCACGATGCCATTATATCACGGGCAGGTAGATTTTACAACAACAGCCAGGATTTGTAATCAAGGTAATTCTGGTATAAACTATACGGGAAAAAACAGGGAGGGGGAAAATGAAATTTTCGGGAATAAGCGATGAGGCGGGTCAGTCAATAGAGGCACAGATAAAGGCGCACAAGGAACTGGGCTGGAAGTACCTTGAAATAAGAAACGTGGACGAGGAAAACCTCACCATGATGTCAGGAGACAAATTTGACAGGGTCTTCGCGAAGGTAACCGAATCAGGGCTCAAGGTATCCTGCTTTGCCAGCTGCATAGGAAACTGGCAGACCGAGATTTCAGGGGATTTCCAGAAGGACGTTGACGAACTGAAAAGGGCAATCCCGCGCATGCACCGATTCAACACAAAATACATACGCGTCATGTCCTGGCCGAACAACAAGGAAAACCCGCTCACGGATGCGGAATGGGCAAGGGAAGCGATAAGGCGGATGAAGGAACTGGCAGGGATTGCCGAAGACGGGAATATCATCATGGCGCATGAGAACTGCAGCGGATGGGCGGAACCGACCGATAACATGGTGCGCCTGGCGGAAGAAGTAAACTCGCCTGCGCTTAAACTGCTTTTTGATACCGGCAACGTCGTTTACTATTCAAACGGCAACGCACTTGAATCTTACAGGAAGGTGAAACCCTATCTCTGCTACGTCCATATCAAGGATTACCGAATGGAAGGGGACAAGTACAGGGCAACCTATCCGGGGGAAGGAGATGCCCGGGTGAAGGAAGTCATGGCTGAACTCAAAAAAGACGAATACGACGGGTTTGTCTCCATAGAGCCGCACCTGGCAAGCGTCGTACATGAAGGCAAGGTTGGAGACCCCGAAATCACGTACAAAACCTACATCACCTACGGCAAAAGACTCATGGCCCTCTCCTCCCTGTAACCAAATCCCCCCATACCCCCCTTTGATAAAGGGGGGATTGAGAGGGGATTTTATTCTGCTTGTCAT
>CAYOFY010000095.1:0-5117 GCA_964403465.1 uncultured bacterium | reverse complement strand
ACGAAAACAGTCAGCCATGTCAGATTCCCGCAAATGAGAAACCCTACAAAACCCAATGTTGAAATCATATTCAGCAGCCAGAGTGTAATAAATGTATAGGCAAAGTAGGAAGAAAGATTTTCTTTTTCCCGTTGCCTGTCCTTGACAAAGAGGCGGTTTGCAAAAAAGTCCGAAATGCCATCACAGAAGAAAAATATGGCAACCCCTATTCCAAAGAGCAGGTATTGGAGGATTCTCGCCATTCCCTCTGAGTAGTCGACGACAAGCGGCGGCATCCCTTTTCTGGAAAGAGTAACTGCAACAACAAAAATTATTAGAGGGAAGGCGGCCGAAAAAATACCCAGTCTTCTTATTTTACTCCAGTACAGATGTTCTTTATTTTCCACCCGTGCTCCTTTTGTTGTGAAAAATAATTTTACAATAAACCTGAATATCTGTCCACCGTGATATTACCAGGACAGGATATCCCTGAATTCACAGCCTGCCCATGAAAAAATTACTCACTTCTTCCGGGATAAACATGAGAGGATGAACCTGGTGTCCCACACCGGCAACAGGGATGATGCGGATATTGCCGCCGAGTCTCTTGTATGTTTCCTCAAACTGCCTGGCATTTTGCTCGAACGGCACGCTCTTATCATCAGTGCCGTGGCGATGCATGATGCTTATGTCATGATCGGCGAGAGGTTTCAGATTGCGAATGGGATTCCTGTTGCCCATGCTTTCCAGGTTGGTTACGGGATATATACCATAAATCCGGCATACTCGCCCGGGATGACTGCTTGCCCATGGATATGCCGAAGTTCCTCCCATGCTCTGAGCCAGGATATTAACCTTTATTTGAACCGGGAATACAGTCTTCACGTATTGATACAGATCTTCGTGAGCCTCTTCTGCCGAAGGATCTCCCCAGTGTTCCTTCCCGCTTGTAATTGTGCATACAAGGAATCCGTTTTCCAGAAGCATCTTGATAATGGGTGGTTTCTCCGTATCACCTTCACCGGTAATGACACGAGAGTCTTCGCCTGCACCCGTATGATAAGCGACCCATTTCAGCAACGGTCCTTTTAATTTTCCGGCGGGAACCATAACCGTTGCATCGCGTTTGCCTACCTGCGCTCGATAAATCGGATATATCCCGTACAACATCCTTTCAGGCGGTGAAGGATGCCATGATGCCCTGCTCACTGTTTCCGTCACATGCTGATTCTCAGGAGTATTCATAAAGTTGTTCCTGATAACAGACAACATTCTTGTAATCAAATGATAAATCTATCACCTGATACGGGCGGTTGTCAATCCCATGTTTCTCGCAGCGACCTTGACTTGCCATACGGTGAAAGTTAAAATATAGCCGAATGGCAGGCGCCTGTAGCTCAAAGGATAGAGCATCTGCCTTCTAAGCAGAGGGTTGCCCGTTCGAGTCGGGCCAGGCGTACTAATATGGTAATAATAAAGGGCAACCCTATAAAAAGGGTATGGGAAAAGTATTTTTCCCATGTGTTTCGTAGTGGGGGAATCGTTGGGAAAGGGGAAGCACCCCTGTCCCAAGAGCGAAGCGAGAGGGTGCCCGTTCGAGTCGGGCCAGGCGTACCAGGTGGTATGAGGTAAGCAGGATAACGTGCAAAACACTGGTCCCCTGCTGCAGGAAGCTTCTGTCGGGGGAAGGGAGGCAAGATGATTCTGTGGGTATTCATAATTCTCGTGATGGGGTTGTTCATGCTCTTCGGTACAGAGTTTGTTATCGCGAACAATCTTGTATTTCTCATAGGATTGGTGATAACGCTCATATGTATCGGCATCGGAACAAGAATGGCTGCTCTGCGAAGGAAGGGCGGCAGAGAAAAACTTGCCGCAAGGATAAAGGAACTTGAGGACAGAATAAAAGAGCTTACGGAAGGAAGAGAACAGGATAAAGAGCAGAATAAGTAACTGTCGTTTCAGAACAGTATAACCCGGTACCCTGTCCCCTGGCTCGAGCGGGGATACATTGAATGGAGATATGGAATATGGGAAAAGCGGATAATGACGTGAAAAACATGAAAGATAGACTGCTTGAAATCATAAAAGAACGGGCATTATTCCTGGGAACGAGAAAACTCGCTTCAGGAAAAATGAGCAACTGTTATATTGACGGAAAACTTATTACCTGTGACCCCGAAGGTCTGTATCTTACGGGTAAGATCATACTTTCAATGCTCGGGGACGAGAAAATAGATGCCATAGGCGGAATGACAATCGGGGCTGACCCAATCGCCTCGTCGGTAGCCGTCTTGAGTTATCTGGAGAACCGTCCCGTCAGGTCGTTCATCGTCCGGTCGGTACAGAAAGACCACGGGATGGGAAAACTGATAGAAGGGCACCTTAAGAAAGGCTGGTCGGTGGTCATAGTTGATGATGTCGTTACAACCGGGGGGTCTGTTTTAAAGGCGATAAAGGCTGTTGAGGAGGCAGGCGGCGTTGTAAGAAAGGTCATTGCCATTGTTGACCGTCTTGAAGGAGCGAAAGAAGCCCTGTCGGAAAAGAATATCCCTCTGGAATCCATTTTCACAAAGGCCGATGTGGATTTCGGCAAGATGTTTTCCACCTGAACGCGTCCGGACGGAAATTCGTGCACCATGATTCAGGTCCAGGAAAATCCCTGATGAAACAAAATCCAGGAACAAATTCACTGATCGGCAGGAGTTTCATATGCAGTGAGTGCGGACAAAAGCATAAGGTTGATATGCTGCATATTGAGCAGGGTGACACAGACCGGATATGCCTGTTTTTCAAAAAGATTTTTGGAGCGAACAAAAAAATACTCCTCCTTGCCGATGACATCACATGGGAAGCCGCCGGAGAAAGATGCAAAGAATCCCTTGAAAAAGAATATAAGGTTTTTCCTGTGGTATTGATTCCCAGGAACGAGAAAAGGGTTACGGCAAAAGAAGGATATCTTCCCGAAATAGAGAAAAAAGCACTCAATACGGAGATTATACTGACCGTGGGTACGGGGACAATAACCGACCTCGGAAAGATAATCGGCAGTAACCGGTACAAGCCCGTCGTCTGTTTCCCGACCGCGCCATCAATGAACGGATATACCTCGCCTGTGGCAGCATACATAAAAGAGGGGCTGAAACTTACCATTCCGATAAGCCCCGCGCACGGAGTCTTCTCTGACATGAACATCCTGGAGAAATCACCTCTTGAATTGATCAAGTCAGGTTTTGCGGACAGCATGGCAAAGGCGTTCGCGAATGCAGACTGGAAAATCTCTTCCCTCATAACGGGAGAGAGTTTCTGCCCGCTGCCCTACAGGATGGTCAGCGAGGCCGGTCCTTCTGAAAAGGATTTCATGGACGAGGGAGAGTTGTTGATAAGAAGGGACCACAGGGCGATAGGCAGTCTCATGCAGACGCTGAACATGGGCGGAATTTCAATGATACTGGCAGGCAAGTCTTCACCTGCTTCAGGGGGAGAGCACATGATATCCCATTTCCTGGATATGTACGCCCACCAGTACCGGGGAGAGGTTTTTGCATACCACGGCATCCAGGTTGGAACAGGAATTTTCATATCATCCCTTATTTATGAAGCGATGCGCGGTCTGACGTCTTCCGAGATAAAACAAATGATTGCAGGGACAAGAATAGACTATCAGAAGCACCTTGAAAGACTCCTTTTACTTTTTCCCGCGGGCGCAGAACTGATAAAAAGGGAATTTGACGAAAAGATGGCACAGATAGCGGTCTTGAGAGAGAAACTGCCTGGAGAATGGAAAAATATCAGAGAAGGGGCGTTCGGGATGGTTCAGAGACCTGAAAGAATAGCCGGTATTTTCAAGAGGGCCGAAATTCCCGTGCATCTGAGAGAAATTGCAGTTGGCGAAAGAATGATATATGATGTCATCACGCTTTCGCGTTTCATAAGAGGCAGGGTAACCATTCTTGATATAGCGGGAGAGACAGGGATGCTTGAAGAACAACTTGTCCGGGAGTACCTGGAAACAAAACCATGAAAGGCAAAGATATATTCGTTGTCGCACACAGGGGTTTTTCTGGGAAATACCCGGAAAATACCATTCTTTCCTTTCAGAAGGCCGTTGAACTCGGGGCTGATTTCATAGAACTTGATGTGCATGAAACGAAAGACGGGGAACTCATTGTCATGCACGACGACAAGGTTGACAGGACAACGGATGGGAAGGGATACATAAGGGATTTGGAATACAAGGAGATAAGCGGGTTTGACGCTGGCAGGTGGAAGGGCTTTGAAAACGTCGGGGTTCCTTCCCTGGACGAAGTTTTCAGGATTTTGGAGGGGAAGATAAAACTCTTCATAGAAGTAAAGAAAGCCTCCCCAAAGAAGGTCGTGGAACTTGCAAGAAAATACGGGATGGAAAGGAACATTGTTATCGGTTCGTTCAATCTTGATTATGTGGTGGAAACGAGAAAGATTGCACCTGCCGTTTCAACCGCCCTCGTTACGAGTGATTTCCCGGCTAATGCGGACGTGCTCGTTGAGAATGGCATACCTCTGGTGACCATGGAATATCACAGGTTTCATGGCAGAAGGGCGAGAGAATTCCTTGCAAGGGGTATCTCTTTCGGAGTATGGACGGTTGATGATGAAGACGACCTGAAGAAGATGGTTGAAAAGCGGATTCACTTCATTACCACAAACAGGCCCGATATTTTGAAAAAAATACTTCAGTCCGCCGTCTGATACCGACTGAACTGTAATAATCCGCAATATATAAGCGCTTGTAGCTCAACTGGACAGAGCGTTGGCCTCCGGAGCCAGAGGTTGTGAGTTCGAATCTCACCAAGCGCATACCGGCTTGATTTCATCCATTGTTTCTCTTGTTACACCAGGCGCACGTTCCTGCCGTCCTATATAAATGCTCACTCAACCACGTCATTGCGAGCAGCCTGCCCCGTTCTACGGGGCGAAACGACGAAGAACGAGATCCCTAGAATCGCGATGAATAAATATGGTTGAGATTGCCACGAGCCGATAAAATCGGCTCTCGCAATGAGACAATACGAGGTTAACTGATATTCACTGTCTCATGACCTGAAACGCATCAGGTACAGGTCGTTTTTCTTTATCTCTGCCAGCCGACTGAGAAT
>CAYOFY010000094.1:0-5151 GCA_964403465.1 uncultured bacterium | reverse complement strand
GCTTTGCTAAGACGGGAAGTGGCCGACCCGAGCAGTATCGGGATGCGAGGGCGCCAAATCCTGCACCGCCCACGTTAAAGAGAGTGGATAGTGATTAGTGGTTAGTGATTAGTAAAAGCGGGACGCAGTGGTGAAGGGCGAGAACCGAGGGGTCAAAAGGGATGGAGGGGAAAGTATTTACCCGCGATTCCCGGTTCGGAGTGGAAGACTAAGGGGAGCAATAGGGGGCTTGAGATTTTAGATTTGATAATTGTAACTTCTTTGAAGGAGTCTCATCTAAATATTATTAAAATACAACGGAGGGCAACGAAATGGCAGAAAAAATAATTGGTATTGATTTAGGTACAAGCAACTCCTCGGCCGCTGTTATGGAGGCGGGAAAAACCGTCATTATACCGAGCGCCGAAGGGACTACGATAGTCGGCGGGAAAGCATTCCCGTCTTACGTGGCTTTCACAAAGGATGGGCAGGTCCTGGTGGGCGAGCCGGCAAGGAGACAGGCGGCGGTCAACCCCGAAGGAACCGTTTTTGCCGCAAAAAGGAAAATGGGGACAGATTATAAATACAGCATCTACGGCAAGTCCTACACCCCGCAGCAAATCTTGGCTTACATTCTACAGAAGATAAAGAAAGATACGGAGTCCTATCTTGGCCAGCCGGTGAAGAAGGCGGTTATCACGGTGCCCGCGTATTTCAACGACAACCAGAGGCAGGCGACAAAAGACGCCGGAACGATTGCGGGACTTGAGGTCGTGCGGCTCATAAACGAACCCACGGCCGCTTCTTTCGCTTTCGGGCTGGATAAGCTTGAAGCCGAAATGAAGATACTTGTTTTTGACTTCGGCGCAGGGACTCTTGACGTAACGATAATGGAGATGATGAGCGGTGTTTTCAAGGTGCTTTCCACTCACGGAGATACGCAACTCGGCGGCACGGACATGGACGAGACGCTCATAAATTACATAGTCGGGGAATTCAAGAAGGAATCAGGGATTGACGTGAGCAAGGACAGGATGGCGATGCAAAGGATACGGGAATCCGCGGAGAAGGCGAAGATAGAACTTTCATCCACGGTTGAAACTGAAATCAGCCTGCCTTTTATAACCGCTGACCAGAATGGACCCAGGCATCTCCAGATGAAGATAAGAAGGGCAAAACTGGAAGAGTTGATTGCTCCCATAATTGACAGGTGCAGGGAACCTGTCAGAAAAGCGATAGAAGACGCAAAACTGAAGACGTCCGAGATGAGCAAGGTGATACTTGTTGGCGGTCCTACCAGAATGCCGTCGGTGCAGAAGTTTGTGGAAGATTTCATAGGGGTAAAACCTGAGAGAGGGGTTGACCCGATGGAGTGCGTCTCAATAGGTGCTGCAATACAGGGAGCAATTCTCAGCGGCGATATGAAGGACAAGGATATACTGCTGCTGGATGTTACCCCCCTTTCTCTCGGCGTTGAGACTGTCGGCGGGGTATTCACAAGAATTATAGACAGGAATACCACGATACCCGTCAAGAAAAGCCAGATTTTCTCAACCGCTGGCGATGACCAGACGTCCGTTGAAATCAACGTGCTGCAGGGTGAGAGGCAGATGGCAAGGGATAATCTCAGCCTTGGAAATTTTCATCTCGTGGGTATTCCTCCGGCTCCCAGGGGTATTCCCCAGATAGAGGTATCCTTTGACATAGATACAAACGGAATTATTCACGTTACGGCAAAGGATAAGGGCACGGGTAAGGAGCAGTCCATCAAGATAACGGCATCCAAGAAGCTTTCAAAGGAAGAAATAGACAGGATGATCAAGCAGGCAGAACAGTACGCGGAAGAGGATAAGAGGCAGAAGGAAATAATTGAGACCGTGAATCAGGCGGATTCCCTCGTGTATACAGTCAAGAAGACGCTGAAGGAGCACGGCGACAAGGTTAGCGAACAGGAAAAGAAGGAGATACAGGAAAAGATAGATGCCCTGGAGAAATTAATAAAAGCGGAACAGAAGGATGTGGAAAGCATAAAACGCGGTATGGAAGAGTTGCAGGAAGCGTCGCACAAGATTGCACAGATCATCTATCAGCAGGCGCAACAGGCGGAGAAGCAGCCCGGTGGAGAGTCACAGCAGGGTCAGGGACAGGAGCCAGGGCAGGGCGAAGAGAAGAAAACTGAGAGAGACAAGGTGGTGGATGCCGAATACAAAGAGGTTGATGACCAGCAGGACAGGAAGTAGCACCTGACAATACATCACGGTAAAAGAATGAAATATGCAAGGATTGTTGCAGATGGACTGGACGGAAAGGGGAGTTACGGCATCCTTGAGGGTAACGATATACATATAATCAGGAACTCTCCGCTGGACGGAAAGATTGAAAAAACAGGAGCAAGTGTTCACGTAACCGATGTCAGTAAGTTTCTGCCTCCTGTGGATACTCCAAATATTATTGCCCTGGGGCTGAATTACCGCGAACACGCCAGGGAAAGCAGGATGGACCTTCCGCCCGCGCCGGTTATCTTCCTGAAATCAGTCACTTCCCTGACAGGTCATCTCCAGCGGATTATTCTGCCTGCCGAGGCTCCAGATTTCGTTGACTATGAGGCAGAACTGACCATAGTCATGGGTAAGCGCGGAAGAAACATTCCTGAGGAAGAAGCTGCTGAATATATTCTCGGCTATACATGCGGAAACGATGTGAGCGCCAGGGATTGCCAGATGAAGATTGACAAACAGTGGGCGAGGGCAAAATCCTTTGACACATTTGCACCCGTGGGCCCGTACGTGGCAACGGACATAAATCCGGACAGCCTGAGGATACAGTCAAGGGTGAACGGCAGCGTAATGCAGGATTCCAGTACATCAGACATGATATTTGGCGTCCAGAAGGTTGTGGCATACCTTTCAAGACAGATGACGCTCATGCCCGGCACGCTGATCATGACGGGAACTCCTTCCGGTGTGGGATTCGCGAGGCAGCCACAGGTGTTTCTGAGGGAAGGAGACACGGTTGAGATTGAGATAGAGAAGGTCGGCGTTCTCAGGAATACAGTCGGTAGAGAATGAGTTCCTATTCTCGCACAAGCTGAATGTGCTTCAGCATCACGAGAGATGTCCGTTCATTTTCGTTGAGTTTGAAGGTAATGAACTTTATGGTTTCTTCAAGGTTGGGTATCAGTACGTATTCAAGGGCGTTTACCCTTCTTCTTGTGCGTTCAATTTCGTAGGCGAAACTTATGAGCTTATTTTCAAGAAAGGATAGTTTGAGAAGTTGCTGCATCGTTTTCTTTCCATTTCCCAGCAACTGGTAGAGGCAGGGACTTGCCGTGTAATCCACCGGAATTCTTTCCGGAGAAGTCAGCAGGCTGATTTCAAATACCGGTATATTGAATGTTCGTACTGTCCGCTCGGAAAAGGAAGTTTTGAAAGACCTCCTTTCAATCATATCCTTCCATGTTTTTTCATCAAGGATGCCCCTGAATTTCAGGATCTGCATATAAAAATCATACAAATCCTTCTCGATGGATTTTCTTGATGCCCTGACATCTTCTACAAGCGTCCTGAACTCAATAAGCAGCTGTTCCTCCTTGTCTTTAAGGAGTTTGTGTCCCCTTTTTGCGAGTTGTACCCGTTTCCTCAGTTTCAGCAATTCCATCCTCGTAGGATTGACCCTAATTTTCATATTATTTCCAGTATTTCTCCATTATCTTGGGATGTATTCTCTTGACTTCGCTCTCAGGGAGTGTCCTGAGAAGTTTCCATGCGATATCAAGAGTCTGCCTGATGCTTCTCTCCTCGTCCGTGCGCTGGGATATGAACTCCTGCTCCATCCTCCTTGAAAATTCAAGATGCGCAACGTCAGTTTCGGTGAGGGATGCCTCTCCCAGCACGACGGCAAGTTCTTCGGCCTCTTTGCCCCTGGCATAGGAAGCAAACAGCTGGCTTGCGATGGACGGATGGTCGTCACGCGTCAATTCCTTCCCTGTTCTGGTATCAGCACCTATTCCCTTGTCCCGTAACCTTGACAGCGATGTGAGAATATCAATAGGTGGATAGACACCCTTCAGGTGCAACTGCCTTGAAAATATTATCTGACCCTCGGTTATGTAACCGGTGAGGTCAGGGATAGGATGCGTTTTGTCATCCTCGGGCATCGTCAGAATTGGAATCTGCGTGATAGAGCCCTGCCTGCCTTTTATTCTGCCTGCACGTTCGTATATTGTTGACAGGTCGGTATAGAGATATGAAGGATAACCCCGCCTGCCGGGTATCTCGTTTCGTGCCGCGGAAATTTCCCTCAAGGCCTCGGCATAGTTTGTCATATCCGTGAGGATTGTCACCACGTGCATACCGAGTTCAAAGGCAAGGTACTCGGATGCGGTAAGGGCTACCCTGGGCGTCGCAATACGTTCTATCGCAGGTTCGTCTGCAAGATTGATGAAGATGACGCATCTTTCTATAGCGCCCGCTTCCCTGAACTCCTTCTGGAAGAACTCGGCTTCTTCAAATGTTATTCCCATAGCCGCAAACACAATGGCAAACTTTGTATCCTGTTTTTCCGAAGGTATTTTTGCCTGCTTCACTATCTGGGTGGCCAGAATGTTGTGAGGCAGACCTGACCCTGAGAATATCGGGAGTTTCTGCCCCCTGACAAGACTGTTTAATCCGTCTATGGCCGATAGACCTGTCTGTATGAACTCCGAAGGATAATCGCGCCTCGTGGGGTTTATGGGATACCCGTTTATGTTAAGATATTTCTTTGGTATTATCTCCGCGGAGCCGTCCCGGATCTCCCCGAGGCCGGTAAAAACCCTCCCGAGTATGCCGGGTGAGACTCCAAAATTTATACCCTTACCCGTAAACCTGATTTTTGTCGTTGAAATATTCAGTCCCGATGTTCCTTCAAAAACCTGAACAAGGGCATTATCACGGTGGACCTCAAGTATTCTTCCGAGACGTCTTTTCCCGCCGCTGGGTATTATCTCAACGAGCTCACCGTATCCTGCCCCTTCAACTCCTTCAATGAGCATCAGGGGACCAGAGATATTGCTTATACTCTCGTATTCCCGGAGAGGATGCAGCGTTTTTTCCATTGGGATGTATTATACATGTACATGACAGTTTTTTCAAGCGGAGGAAAATTTGTTTATGTAAGAAAATACATGCGGGG
>CAYOFY010000093.1:0-5267 GCA_964403465.1 uncultured bacterium | reverse complement strand
TGCGCCCAGCCCGACTTGAACAGGCAACTTCCAGGTCCGCAACCTGGCGTTCTATCCAATTGAACTATGGGCGCTGTTTGAATACAGATTTTAGTGAAAACCTAAAAACAGTGGAGAGTGAATAGTCTGCTGCTAACCACTCATCACCAAATGGCATTATTTATTATAAAGGCTATTGCCTTTTGTATCAATAGCGACTATGGCGGGAAATCCTTCCACTTCAAGTTTATATATGGCTTCGGGACCCAGCTCGCTGTAGGCAAAAACTTCGGATTTCCTGACAAACCTGCTGAGGTAAGCCCCGCATCCTCCGTACGTGACAAAATATACGGCCTTGTATTTCTTGCATGCTTTCGCTATCTCTTCTCCCCTCCCTCCCTTGCCCATCATCGCTTTCAGTCCGCAACGCAAAATGGGGATAGTGTATTTATCCATGCGTGAACTCGTTGTGGGACCGCAGGAACCGATTATTTTCCCGGGCGGCGCAGGGGAAGGACCCATGTAGTATATCATGTTGCCTTTCAATGAGAATGGCAGCGGCTTTTTTCTGTCCATGCTTTCAATGAGTCTTTTGTGCGCCGCATCTCTCGCCACATATACGGTGCCGGAAATTTCTACTTGATCGCCGGCTTTCAATTTCCCCGTCTGTCTGTTGTCATCCAGCGGAAATGTTATCTGTTTTTTCATAGCGTGATTATTCCGAACCTGTGTGCCCAGCATGAGATATTTACCGCAACAGGCAGTCCTGCAATATGCGTTGGGAACGTTTCTATCCTCGCGTCGAGAGCGGTCGTCTTTCCGCCCAGGCCTGCGGGACCTATATTCAAAGAATTCAGTTTTTTTACCAGTGATTTTTCCCACTTTCTGTATGTGGATTTCTGCCCTATCCTGCACAGCGCCATCTTGGAGAGGATGGCTGCCTTTTCAAATGAGCCGCCCATACCCACGCCCACAAGAACAGGAGGGCAGGGCAGGGAGCCGGCCTGCCTGACCGTCTCAATAACAAACTGTTCAATACCTTCTTTACCCGAAGTGGGGCTGAGCATCGCCAGTTTTGAGGTGTTTTCCGAACCAAACCCTTTTGCCAGCATAGTTATCTTAAGAACACCCTTTTTCCCGGGGATGAGATGTACCACGCCAGGTGTATTTGTCCCGGTGTTTCTTCTTTCAACGGGAGAAACTACTGACCGTCTCAGATATCCGTTTCTGCTGCCCTGCCTCAATCCTTCGTTGACGATATCTTCAATTGTGCGGTATCTGCCGGTTTCAATTACAACATCACAACCCTGCTCGATGAAAAATACGGAAAGTCCCGTATCCTGGCACAATGGCAGGCGTTCTTTCTCGGCAATCTCAAGGTTTTCAAGTATTATGCCGAGGTATCGCTTGCCCGGGCCAGGACTTTCAATGCGGTAACTCCTGAGGAGTGCTCGCCTCACTTCCTCCGGCACGTGATATGCCGTCCGTTCCACCAGTTTTGAGATCTCATTGATGATTTTTCTACAGGATACTTTTTTCATCTCTCCACCATATCTTGTCCATGTCCGTATGATAGTTCAATGTGATATTGCCATAGAAATTAATTTTTCTGAGTATCTCACAGGGAATGCTCTTTATTATACCAGATTTTTCCATATCCATTCTTTCCATGCGACGCATAATATTCAGTACCCCTGGGGAAATATTGACCGCATGAACGTCCTTATTGCGGCATTTTCTGCATACGATACCGCCCAGCTTTCCGCTGAAAACAGGCAGGGGATCCTCTCTCCCGCATATGATGCATCTTGACATCTCAATTCCGTATCCGAGTATTCTTATGATCTTCAGTTTGAAAATTACAAATACAATCTCCGGAGCAGATGATGAAGCGAGCAATTTACCCGTGTCCTTCAGAAGGCAGAAGATTCTGGTATCCTTCTCCCGTTCCTGTGTAAACAGGCTCACAAGGTTCAATACCATATGCCATGCCTTCAGGTTTTCCTTGCCGGGCATATCATAATATTCTATCAGCGACGGGTTGCTGATAAGGTTTAACTCGGAAGACCGTTTCATGTAGGACAGGGCAAATATGTATGCTCCCTGCGCAAAAGTCAGCGGCGGTACCTTGCTCCTGTCCGTCCGTACCCCCTTGAGTAATCCCTTTATCTTGCCAAGATGATCGGTATAGAGCGAAAGGATTACGCTGGTTTCACGGAAATTGTTTTTTTTCAGAACTATTGCTTCTGTCTTTACCGGAGCCATTTTTTTCAGGTTCAAACATTCCCATTGATATAACCGTTTTGAGCGCATCCGCAACGGAAAGGTCAAGTTTTTCAACCTTGTCTTCGGGGACCATCAGATAGAAACCCGTGCTTATGTTCGGCACGGTTGGCACAAAAACGCTTATGAATCCTTCCTTTCTGCCAGTGCGGAATTCCCCGGTAATGAAACCTATTGTGTATGTGCCACTGAAAAATTCTATCTTCACAGGTTCCTTGAAAGGGGTCTTCTTTCCATACATCATACTATTACTGATCGTCTTTATGAACACGTACACCTTGTTTATGACCGGGACTTTCTCAAAGAGTTTCTCAAAGATGGCAAGCAATTTCTTTCCCATGAAGTTGTCGGTGAGGAATCCTGTCAGAAGGATGAGCAAAACCAGGGAAAGAAAACCTACCCCGGGCACATAGATATTGGGAAAACTCCTTTTCAATGGAGTACCGAGTATGTTCTCAAAGAAAACCGTTATCCTGCACAGTATCCATACGGAAAGCGATACGGGTATGATAAAAATCAATCCTGAAAGAAAATGTTTTTTCAGGGAATTCATTCACCACCTCCATAGTAACTGAAAGAGCAGGGTGGTCAGGAAAATGCCTATGATCCCGCCGATAATAACCTCGGCAGGCTTGTGAATTTCTCTCAACACCCTGCTCTGGGCTACCCAGAATGCAAGAATGAAGACAAGAAGCGAGATGACGGGAAATTCGCTGAAAGTAAATATTGAGATTGCCGTCCAGATGCTGAATGCAATAACACTGTGTATGCTCGGCATGCCGCCCGAAATAGAGTATTTTTTTTCAACTGCCAGTTTGATGAACAGCGAAAGTGATATCACGAGAACCAGTGCTGCGAAGCTTATATGCCAGGGCGAAGCCGCCATGTTCTGAAACATGTTCCGCCATCCCGCAGGGAAATGTTTAACTATCACGAGGTATCCAACAACGACGGATAGTATTGCGGACAGCAAGACCGCCGCCGCGGAGATGTCCTTGGCCTTCTTGGCTTCAAAATGTTCCTCCTTGACAAAGACATCCGTGATTATTTCCATGACGGTATTCACCATCTCCGCTATCAGGACTATTGAGATAACGATAAGCAGCAGCAGGAATTCCGGCAAAGGCAGTTTCAGGAAGAGGCCGAGTATTATTACGAGTACAGTGAAGACCATGTGAACCTTGAAGTTTCTCTCCTTTTTCACCACGTAAAGAAATCCTGCCAGTGCCGAGTTGAGACTTGCGACGATATCCTGCTTCCTGTTATTTTTCCCCATGTTCATAAGGGGTGCCTCCGGTCTTCTTCAATATCCTGTTGAACATCCGGTTCTGTCTCGGAAACATTATTTTCCTCTCTTTTTCGGTGTAATCCCCGTAATTCTTCAGGTGGAGATAACCGTGTATTATCAGGTATATTATCTCATATTCCGTCATCAATCCATAAGCGCTTCCATTCTTGGCGGCTGTCTCCGCAGAAATAATGATCTCCCCGGAATCACGTGAAATCCTGAAACTCATTACATCAGTGACGGTATTCTTTCTCAAAAAAAGGTCATTGAGTTTTCTGATCTTGATATCGCTTATAAGGGCTATTTCTATCCTGCAAGGAGGGGCGTCAAATAATCCTGAGCATTTCCTGAGTGCTTTTGCTATCGCATCGCAGTCAACCCTTATTTTCCTCTGGCAGTTTCTTAACTGGAAAGCCGGGCTCTTTTTTTCTGTGGTGTCTCTCATAGGCGTTTATTATTTTCTTGACCAGGGAATGTCTCACGACATCCCTGTTTGAAAAATAGACGAATTTTATCCCGTTTACCCTGTGGAGAATCTTCTGTATCTCCACAAGCCCCGATGTCTGGGATGAGAGCGGTATGTCTATCTGTGTTATGTCGCCGGTTATAACTGCCCTGGAATTCAAGCCGAGTCTGGTGAGAAACATCTTCATCTGTTCAAATGTTGTGTTCTGCGCCTCGTCAAGGATTATGAATGAATCGCTGAGTGTTCTTCCCCTCATATAGGCAAGCGGAATGATTTCCAGTATCTTGCGTTCCGTCCACTTCCTTATTTCTTCGTAGCGCATTATGTCATATATTGAATCGTATATTGGTTGCAGATACGGTTTTATCTTTTCTTCAAGGTCGCCCGGCAAAAATCCCAGTCTCTCTCCTGCTTCCAGAGCGGGTCTCGTAAGTACTATTTTCTGAAACTTTCCCTGTTTTATGAGTTCAATTCCGCATGCCACGGCCAGATATGTTTTTCCAGTCCCTGCAGGTCCTATCCCGACCACCAGGTCGTAATCTCTTATTGCGCGGATGTATTTTTTCTGGTTCGGGCTTTTCGGGTAAATCATTCTTCTTTTTGAATCCACCAGTACTGATTCCGGGCCTGCGGGGTTTTCTTTATCCGAATGGAGAATTTCACCTGCGAACCTGAGGATTTCATTCCTGCTCAGACCATTGCTGTTTCCTACATGTGCCCTTATTTTTTCAAGCAGACTGGCTGTTTTTTCCAGGGAGTGGCCGGCGCCTCTTATCTTCAGGACGTTACCCTTTGCAAAAATCTGAACGCCCATAAGTTCTTCAATGTACTCAATATTGTTGTCCCTGACACCGGAGATTATTTGTGCCTCTTCGTTGGTAAGAACGAATTCCTTGATCTGAGACATTTTATGGAATGACTATTTTCGTACCGGGAGTGAGCACATTCGCATTCTTTATGACGGCCTTGTTCGCGTTGTATATCAAGGACCATTTTGATGAATCGTTGTAATACTTGTAAGCGATACTGCTGAGGGTATCTCCCCTGACTATCGTGTATGTTTTTTCAGTGCTCACCTTGTCCGTCACCGGTTCTTCCGTGAGTATCGGTTCGACCTCCTGCTGCATCTTGACGGTTGCCCTTAAGCGGTTGACTTCCGCCATCGTCTGGTTGGCTATGGCTATGGACTTTTCGCTTGAGGCGTTTGCCGATTTTATGGCTTCGTTGGCCGCGTCTATCGCCTTCTGTGAT
>CAYOFY010000092.1:0-5416 GCA_964403465.1 uncultured bacterium | reverse complement strand
CTTTTCCTGCTTGACAAGTCCCCTGAGATAAGAAATATTTTCAAATCTGTCCTCGGCTTTCCCCCTGGAAAAATCCTCATCCACAAGGTATCCTTCAAAACCGTGTTTCTTCAGGAAATATATGATCTGGCACCAGTCCACTATCCCGTCATCCAATCCGACCCTTTGCGTACCCCATTTTTTCATATGCTGTGGCGGACTCATTCCCTTTCCCCGAACCCATATCATGTTCTTCACGTGGACATAACCCAGATACGGGTAGATCATCTCAATACTCATGCGCCAGTTCTCCATACCCTCTCTAATCATGTTTTCAGGGTCGTAGATGACGCCGATATGACCGGGAGAATAATTTTTCAAAAGAAGGTAGTAACCGCTGCAACTTGACGGGCAGTAGCCATCGTGCATCTCAAATAATACCCTTACATTATGTTCTTCGCCCATCCTGCAAAGGACTTCAAGATGCCTGTTGAAATCTTTTGCCAGGGTATGGTAATCCTTCCTGCCGTCATAGTATTTCTCAAACCTGTTCCCCGGTTTCAAAATACCCACATATACGGGCGCAAACATACGCAGAAATTTCGCCCCGCTTTCCCTTATCCCTTCAAAGTGTGCTTCCAGAACTTCAGGCTCGTCAGCAAAATTGGGTAAAATGCCCGGCGTTACGGAGACTGCTTCCAGCCCGAATTTCTCACTCATCCTTCTTATCTTTTTTGCTCCTTCAAGGATCTTCTTGTTCGCGTCCCCGGACACAAGACCGCACGGTGCTCCGACATCACCCCATGTCCATTCAACGCCGTCGTAGCCCGCCGCCCTTATCCTCTCAAGCCCTTTCTCAAGCGTCGGATTGCCGAACAGACCCGCCTGTATGCCGAATCTCATCTTCTCCTCCGTTTACCACTCCTGTTCCGCCACTTCTATCGCTATCCTCACCCAGTCTGATAACCTTTCCGGCCGGTTCCTGCACGTATGTATATCCTTCATGACGAACTCAACCACGCATCCTCTCGTCTTTTCAAGCACATCCTTCAGTCCTGCCCTGACCCGTTCGGGATTCCATACCTCCGCTGCTATTACTGCCGGGTTGGGCTTGTAGGAAAATATGTACTTATCCTCCAGTTCCTCCGCACCCTTTGCCACGTCAACCCATGGACTCATGGACACTCTTCTCAACCTCGGTATCTGCTTTATGTACTTCATCTTGTGATGGAGCGGCTCGCAGCATCCGTAACAGTTAAGGCCGAACCTGCTGAGATGCTGTATCTCGTATTTAAGCGCGAACTCGTTGTGCATCTCTGGCGAAACAAGGGAAAATATCTGCGTGGTGGCATGCCCCCACATATCAATCGTTCCTACCCTGCCGTTGAAGCCTGCGGATGGCAGTTCGTCGGTATAACCCCTGCCTCCTGAACCGACATACTGGTTTCCGTTATTAAGTGATAATGCCCCCTGGGCTTCAAGGCTGTCAAACTTGTCGTTTATACCCTTCGTCATCCTTGCAAATACCGAATGGAGCCACTCGGGGCGTTCCACAAGGTCAAGGAAAAGGTTGTCAATCCCCCTGAATACCGCAAAAGAGTCAACTATGCAGAACCAGTCATGCAGATGCCCCTGTTTTTCCACCTTGAGGATACCGCCAAAAATATCCGAAACCCTCTGGAAATTTTCTTCGCTGGCTTTCCAGTCAACGGAGACCTGCGGCATCTTTATCTTTTCAGCATCCTTTTCTTCCTTTATCACCGGCTCAAAATGGCATGCCCCTTTAGCATCTTCCGTTCTTATGCGGTTTTCCACTATCCCCCAGCCGGTGTCTTCAATCACAAGCTGAGAATAAAGAATATCATCTATGACATTATCGTCCTTGATCTTCTCGGCATAGTAGATGCGTGTCTTGAGTTCCCGCTCAATGCCCCTGAAAAGAGGGTCATCAATTACCAGTTCCCCGTCCGGCATTATCTCCGTCCATGAACCTTCCGGGAACAGAAGCACCGGCGTTCTCACCTTTTTCAGGCCGTTGTGCAGTTTCCACCTGTTCCTTTTCTCCTCCTGCTCAGGCAGAACGGAAAACTCCTTGACCCTGCAAGCCAGCGCCTTAAGATATTCCTTCTCCTTCCTTTCCATACGGCATCACCTCAGATAGTTGCCAGTATCTTCCCCTCAAGGACATTCTCTGGCATGGCGCCCACCAGCGTCTCCGCAACATTGCCGTCCTTGAAAACAATAAGCGTCGGGATTGACATTATGTTGAACCTCGCCGGGACATCCGGGCATTCATCAACGTTCATTTTCCCGAAAACCACCCTGCCTTGATGCTTTTTCGCAAGGCTTTCCACCGCCGGCGCAATCATCTTGCAAGGCATGCACCAGGAGGCCCAGAAATCCACAACAATCACCTTGTATTTCTTTACCGCCTCGTTGAAATTGGCATCCGTAAGATGGAGCGGATGGTCCGGATTCTCAACCAGTTCCTTGTTCTCCTCCATTTTCCTCCTTTACCCCGAATTCTTCCTGATACGTATACAAAATGAGGGGTTATGATTCATAAACTGGTTTTCTGCTACACCTTGAAAGGTTTTGATAATACCGAATAGAGCGGCTCCGGATACCTTACGTTGAAAACCGCCTCCGCTTTCACGACATCCAGTCCGCCGTCCCTGTCAATAACCGATCCTTCCAGGTGTCCCCCTACGCACTTCCCTATGACGAATGAATGATACCCTATCTCCACCTCTTTCTCAAATCTGCATTCAAGGGAGGAGACCGACTCCCTGATGAAAGGCACGGAAATCTTCCTTGACGGCTCCGTGCTCAGTCCCGCCTTTTCAATTTCGCTCTGCGACGGCGGCAGTTCCTCTCCGCATATCTCCGCGGCCCTTGCAATGGAACGGGTAACCACGTTGACGGTGAACTCCCCCGTTCTCTTTATGTTCTTGTAGGTGTGACTGGGTTTCCCGATTGCAGCGCCTATCTCATCCGATGAAAGGTAGGTGTAAGCACCGAAAGTGCCGGCATTTATCCTGCCATCCGGATGGAGCGTTACAATGATAATTACGGGCCTGCTACGAACAAGTTTACTCAGCTCTTTTTCCAGATATTTTTTGGCCATTTCTTCCTCCTCCCCCTATACGTTGTCATTGCGAGCGTTTCCCAGCGTGGCAATCTCTGAGATTGCTTCAGCATACAAAACATGCTTTGCAATGACAATCAGCGAGGAATAACGATTTCCCTCTTTTCCGTTAGTATAACATCCACCTTCCTGTCCCACGCATCAACAGGCAATTCTTCTCCGATGACCTGGAAGTCAAAAGCAATGGATACCTTCAAAACCCTATTTCCGCACTTCTCCAGGAACCTGTCAAAAAAACCTCTGCCCATGCCTATCCTGTTGCCGTGCACGTCAAGAACAACCCCGGGTATAACCGCAATTTCTATCTTCTCGATCGGGAATTCTTTCAACATGAACGGCTGGGGAATTTTTTTGCTGCCGTCCATATCCTTCTCGGAATATATCCTTGACGGTATCAGCGTTTCCCTGGCCCAGTCGTTGAAAGGCACGCAGACTGTTTTACCTCTGTCCAGTGCATCCCTTATGAGCATGTCTGTTCTCACTTCCCTGTCAAAGTGGCAATAAAAAAGGATTGCGGAAGCATCTCTATAAAACCCGGAATCCATCAATCTCCGCTGGATCGCCCTGCTTTTCTCAATCCATTCGGGTTCAGCGAGCATTCCCCTTTTTCTTAACATCTCCCTTCTTAGTCCGCTCTTCATATTCCTTTTTCAGTCTCTCTATGTGATTCATGAAAAACTGTATCTTTTTTTCATATCCTGAATCAGAGGGAAAATAAAATTTCTTGCTCACGGGCATATATTCCTGCGGTACGTAATGCTCCGGGAAATCATGGGGATAAAGGTATTCCTGCGCCTTTTCCGTTTTCCCTGCACCTCTGACTACCGTCTGCCGCAGGTGCTCGGGAACTTCCTGCGTCTTCTCTTTTTTCACCTCGGCAACGGCGTTCTCAATACCCTTGTATGCAGAGTTGCTCTTCGGCGCCGTGGCAAGATATATGACTGCCTGCGCAAGTATTATCTTCGCCTCGGGCATCCCCACGACCTCAACAGCATGGAAACAGGAACTCGCGACAGGCAGGGCCTGCGGATCCGCATTCCCTATATCCTCGGATGCGAATATCAGCATGCGCCTTGCTATGAACCTTGGGTCTTCCCCGGCGAAAACCATTTTGGCAAGCCAGTAGAGCGCCGCATCAGGGTCGGAACCCCTCATGCTCTTTATGAATGCGGATATCGTATCGTAATGCTGGTCTTCGCTCCTGTCATAAGCGACGAATTTGTTCTGTACCGCCTCTTTGACGGCATCAATATCCACTTTCCTTCTTCTCCTGTCATCCGGGACCGCGGTCAAGACGGCAGTCTCAAGGGCATTCAACGCCCTTCTCGCATCCCCCTCGCTTGTTGCCGCAAGGTAACCGAGCGCGGACTCGGTCAGTTCAACATTGAATCTGCCCAGTCCTTTCTCCTCATCCTTCACGGCGTTCGTCACAATCTGTTCTATGTCGCCGTCGGCAAGTGGATTGAACTGAAAGACCATTGCCCGGGAAAGCAGGGGCGTGTTTACGTAAAAATATGGATTGTGAGTCGTTGCGCCAACAAGGACAATGATTCCTTCCTCCACATCCTTCATCATTGCATCCTGCTGGAGTTTGTTGAAATGCGCTATCTCGTCCAGGAAAAGGATTGTCTTCCTCCCCTGGTCCTTAACCCTCTGTTCCGCTGACGCAATAACCTCCCTGACGTCCGCAACCGTGGCGGTTACGGCATTAAGGTGGCTGAAATAGTTTCTGGTGCGTTTTGCTATCAGCATGGCAAGTGCGGTTTTTCCGCATCCGGGCGGACCGTAAAAAATCATGGAGGATATGTTGTCGCTCTCAATCATCTTTCTAAGAATTTTGCCCTTGCCGAGTATATGCTCCTGCCCCACAAAATCGGAAAATTCCCCGGGTCGCATCCTTGCGGCAAGAGGCTGGCTTTTCAGAAGATTTTTATCGGACGTGCTAAAAAGTTCTTTCATTATTCGGAACTCCGGCGACACAGCATTATGGTCTGCCGTGTCTCACGGATAAAATGCATGCAAAATTATCATATCGCATGATGAATTGCAGTATTTATAAGTCCGCTGCATGTTCTGACAATTGAACATCCTGTCAACAGAACAAGGCACAGTATTACGACTATAACCTGAGTATTCCTCATCAAACCTCTTATCTTCATAAAGCCCTCGGTTTCTCACCGCCTGTCATTGCGAATCTCGATGAATCGGGATGCAGCAATCTCTGAGATTGCCACGTAAAAAACACTCGCAATGACAAAATCCATAGCCCCTCACTATGTAAGTATATCA
>CAYOFY010000091.1:0-5486 GCA_964403465.1 uncultured bacterium | reverse complement strand
AAAAACCGCTTGTGAGTTTTGTAACACCGATGAAGGAGCGGGATTACCGGGTTATGGGACTAATCAGGTCAATCAGGGAACAGAATTACCCTCAGGACAGGATAGAGATACTGGTGATTGACGGAGGGAGCGCGCCGGATGTTCTTGAAGCATGCAGGGAAGCCGGCGCGAAGATATATTTCAACGAAAGAGGGCTTGCCGAGGGTGCAGGGATGGGTAAAGACCAGGGCATATGGAAAGCAAAAGGGGAATATATAGTGATTGCCGAAAGCGATATAGAATTAATAGGCAATAACTGGATAAACAACATGATAGACCCTCTTGAAAGCAATCCTCTGTTATTTGCCTCGGTGCCTCGCCTTCATATAGACAGGAAGGATAACGCGGTGAACAGGTACCTCAGTTACGTGGGTGTTGACCCGTTCGCGGTATTCAGGGCTCTGGACGGCCAGCTTGCCCTGGGACTTGTGAAGACAGAGGATATGGGTGGCTACTACAGGGTGCGACTCAACAGGGAAGAACCTTATTGCATGGGGAGCAACGGATTCTGCTTCAGGAAAAATCTCATTGAAAAAGTCGGTGATTATGCACAGGACGTTGAATTCATGGCGCGCATAGCGAAGCATGGACTTCTTGAATTTGCCATCCCGAAAGAAACGGAAATTCTTCATAAGAATGTAAAAGGTTTCAAAGATTTCCTTCGGAAAAGGATAAGATGGACAAGAAAGTATTCAAAGGTGTACGTGCATGAAAAAAAAGATTTCGTCTGGATTACGAAAAAGTCTGAATTCTTCCTTTATATCCTGAAAAACCTTTTCGTATTTCCGAACATTCCCGTTGCGGTCAGGAAAGCCTTCCACTACAGGGATATATGCTGGCTGATGCATCCGTTTATACTATTCTTGTCCACGTTTATCAATATCTTTTTTGCCCTGCAATCCAGGAACATGATGAAGGATGTTTTTTCAAAATGAAAGAAAAATATATAATTCCGGCACTGCTGGTAATGTCAGCCATTGTTTGTATTACCGGCTTCCGCTGGGGATTGCCGTCTCCTGCGTTGAACAAACTGTATTTCAGCGGCGGTCCGGCTATTGAGGAAAGGTTCAAAGCGGCGGAATCAGAGAAAACGGGAATACCGCGCTCTTTTTACAATCCCATACGCAGTTACCATCCCGACGAGTATTTCGTAATCAAGAGTCTTCAGTCAATAGACCCGAAAGAATTGAGGTTGAATTCTGGACAGTTTGCCGTCGGAGGGGCTTTTCTTTACCTGTACGGGATAGTGCTGCTTTTTTTGTCAAGATTGGGCTTTATCCGTTTAACAGGTAATATTCTTTTCTATTTTCTCAATCCCCGGGAAATCGCCCGTTTTTATATCGCCGGCAGGATGTTGTGTTCTGTATATGCCATGGGCACGGTATTGCTTACGTACCTGCTTGCCAAAAAAATATGGCAGAGTAAAACTGCGGGTTTTTTATCGGCTGCATTGCTGCTTTTTTCCCCCGTATTTATTCTGAATTCACATTACATGTACGTGGATATCCCCGGCACTTTCTGGATAATGCTCACGCTCTATCTCGCCGTGAAATTTCTCAGAGACGAAAGATCCATTCCTTTTGTCATGGGGCTTACCTCAGGTATGGCTGCAGGCAACAAGATCACGTTCGTGCTTTCTTTCTTTATCCCGCTTGCGGCTTTTGCAATTTCCGCGAAGAGGACTGGCGAGAAGTTTAGAGAGGGACTGTATGCATTATCGGGTTTCCTTGCGGCGCTGATTCTCACGAATCCGTTCATCTTTGTGTCTTTCCGCCAGTTATTCAGGGGACCCGGGCAGCATGCCACAGGATTATCCTTTACGCCTCTGTTTTACATTTGCTCATTGAGATATGGTCTGGGACTGCCCCTGCTTCTATTCCTGTCCGTCGGTTCTGTCATAGCATTTTTGAAGAAAGACGGACAGTTCAGGGATAAGGTATTGCTTGCAGTATGGATTATCTTTTTCTTTGCGTTAATGTCGGTATTGTCCCTCAAGTTCGCAAGGTATATGCTTCCGATCGTGCCTGCACTGGCGATTTTCGGAACAGGCGCATGGTTTACCACAGGCGGAAACAGGATTTTACGTTTTTCAAGGAACAGTTTGATTGTGCTTATGCTTCTGTTCACTTCTGCCTACGGGTTATCGTATGAGAGATTTTTTGTTCAGGAAAATGTCAGGACACTGGCAGGGAAATGGATCAGGGAGAATATCCCGGCAGGAAGCAGCATGGGAGTGACCGAGGTTCCGTGGCAGTTCCAGATGCCGCTTTTTGACTGCGCGCTGTACGACGTGGTTGTGACTGGCTATGATTTTGCGGTGGCGATGGAGAAAAATCCAGATTACTTTGTCCTTTCATCGTTTCAGGCACCCATTCCGACCTATCCCCTGAGACTCCAGAAGGAGCGTAACGATTTCTGGGAGAGATTCAGCAATTCCGGAATGTATAAGGAGAAAAAAGTTTTCCGGAAAGTTCCTTCGTTTTTCGGGATGACTTTCAAAAAGGATGTATTGCCGGAAGATTTGATATATCTCAATCCCACTATTGTAATATTTGAGAAGGAATCCTGAGATGCGTAAGTTTTTTAATTATTCCCTGTCCGGAAGTCTCATTGCGCAATATCCTTTGAAGGAGAGGGAGAAAGCCCGGCTTATGGTTGTGAGAAGAGAAAACGGCGGGATAGAGGAAGATCTTTTTCCAGACCTGGAGGGCTATTTCCAGAAGGGGGATGTTCTAGTTTTGAACGACACGAGGGTGATCCCTGCCAGGCTGAATGGGCTCAAGGATACAGGAGGCAGGGTTGAGATATTCCTTTTGAGGAAGGTGGAACCTTTCAGATGGGAGGCGCTTCTCAGGGGCAGGATAAGGGAAGGACAGATATGCCGCCTTGACAATGGAAAAACCACGAGCGGTGTACCGGATAATCTGGCAAGGATACTCAGCCGGACACAAAAAGGCAGTTACATGGTGGAATTCTCCACTGACAAGGACGAGGAGATCTTCAGGTTTGGAAAGACTCCCCTGCCTCCATACATAAAGAGAAGTCCGACGAAAGAAGATGAATCCTATTACCAGACCGTTTATGCCGCGAAAAAAGGGGCTGTAGCTGCACCGACTGCCGGCCTCCATTTTACAAATGAGATGCTTGAACGGATCAAGAAGAAGGGGATCAATGTGGTATATATTACGCTTCATATAGGGTGGGCATCCTTCAAGATACTTGAAGAAAACGGAAATACGGCTGGTGAGGAGTATAGAGAGATAAGCGAGGAATCCGCAAGTATAATAAACGCCACAAGAGAATCGGGTAAAAAGGTTTTTGCCGTCGGAACAAGCGTTGTAAGAACACTTGAGAGTTCTGTCCGGAATGGTCGTGTTGTCCCATCGGTCGGGTATACGGATTTATTCATAAAACCCGAGTTCAGTTTCAGGACGGTTGATGCGCTCATAACCAATTTTCATCTGCCGGGCTCAACTCACCTGTACCTTGTATGTGCTTTTGCCGGCGTTGACTTGATGGAAAAAGCATACAGGATTGCGGTAGAAAACAGGTACAGGTTTTATTCCTACGGGGATGCGATGCTTATAATATGAGACAGGGTTACGGGGTTCGGGATCAGGGAGAAGGAAAAATGTTTGGATTCAAGATAATAAGAAAGGATAAAGAGACAGAGGCGAGGGCAGGGGAGATAACAACGCCACATGGGGTTGTGAGAACTCCCTGTTTTATGCCCGTTGCAACTCTTGGAACGGTAAAAACTCTTTCTTCAGAAGATTTGTTATCGGAAGAGATGGATGTGGAGATGCTGATTGCAAACGCATACCACCTGTATCTGAAACCAGGAGTTGATATAATTGAAAAGGCGGGTTCCCTCCATAATTTCATGAACTGGGGCAGACCTATTGTGACCGACAGCGGAGGTTTCCAGATATTCAGTCTTGAACACGTGAGAGTTGAAGAGGAGGGCGTGCATTTCAGGTCAAGGATAGACGGCTCGGTTCACCATGTCACCCCGGAAAGGTCCATGGAGATACAACAGAGGATAGGAGCGGATATCATCATGGCTTTTGACTACTGTCCCAGGACATGGAACGACCGCGAAGAGGTTAAACTGAGCGTGGAGACGACGATAGGATGGGCTGAAAGATGCCTGTCTGCTTTTAACCTTTCGGCAAGGAATAGGCAGTCTCTCTTTGGAATTCTGCAGGGAGGTATATACAGGGATTTAAGGGAAACTTGCATTGAGAAGATGGGCAGAATGGATTTCCCTGGTTTCGGGCTGGGGGGACTGAGCATAGGGGAACCGTTTGAAAAAACCGTTGAGACCGTTGACCTCACAGTCGGTCTGATTCCTCCTGCAAGAGTAAGGTACTTCATGGGACTGGGCATGCCCCTGCAGATTCTTGACATGGTTGAGATGGGAATTGACCTTTTTGATTGCGGAATGCCCACGCACATCGCCAGAACAGGTTCCACGCTTACGTCGGCAGGAAAAATAAACATAAAGGCGGGAAAATACAAGAAGGATTTTACACCCCTTGACTCAGAATGCGATTGCCTGGTATGCCGGAATTACACGAGGGCATATATCAGGCATCTGCTCAATACGGATGAAATTCTCGGACTGCGTCTTAATTCCTACCATAATCTGTATTTCATAATGCAATTCATGAGGGCGGTAAGGGATGCGATTGCCGGGGGCAGGTTCAAGAAATTTCGCAAAGACTTTGAGAAAAAGTATAATATAATGAAGTAAATGGCCGAAAACCAAAGTACCTCACCCGTTGTTATTGCGAGCGAAAGCTAAGCAATATGGATGAGATTGCCACGAGCCGATATCATCCGCAATGACAAAAAAGTGGCGGGGATTGCCACGCACAAGACGCTCGCAACGACAAAAAGCGTCGTCTCACGTTTCAGGCTTATAAAAACAGGGGGGAAAAATGATACTTGCGCAGACACAACCTCAGGCAGGAGCCCTGGGAGCATTGTTGCCATTGATCATGATATTCTTCGTTTTCTACTTCCTTCTCATCATGCCGCAGCAGAAGAAGCAGAAGGCACACAAGAAGATGCTTGATGAACTGAAAGAAGGGGATAAGGTGGTAACGGTGGGAGGAGCAATGGGTGTTATCAGCAGGATAAAGGATAATGTTGTGACGATTGAATTCAAAGACGGTGTTAAGATAGACTATCTGAAGAACGCCGTGTCGCAGGTTATGAAACCTCAAAATGGATAACAGGACAGGAATGGAAGAAAAATTCCCTCCCCAGTATAATTCCAGGACAGTGGAATCCGGGCTCTACGAATCATGGGAGGAAAAGGGGTATTTTAGAGCCGGGGGGCAGAGGGCTGGCGGGAAGAAGTATGTTATTGTCATTCCTCCGCCTAATATAACCGGTTTTCTGCATATGGGGCATGCCCTGAACAATACCATTCAGGATAT
>CAYOFY010000090.1:1838-5499 GCA_964403465.1 uncultured bacterium | reverse complement strand
GTGAAATAGAGTGTAAGAAGCAGTACAATAACCCTGAAGGAGGAAGTTCTATCCGATGAAAGGAATAAGTTATTCTTCCTCCATGATGGTGTCGTAAAACTTTATCAGGTTCCTGCGCTCTTCGCCTTCCATGAACTTCATAGCGTCTCTCGGATGCTGGTTCAGCCGCCCCGTCAGCATATAGGGTATGTCAAAACCCCACCTGAGTTTCTCCCGTAATGGCTCAATGTATTCCTGTATGCACTGGATTACGGGCCGCAGGTTGAATTTCGGATTGTGGAGGAATCCGAGCAGAAGTTCAATCTGGCAGTTTCCCGCTCCTCTGCCCAGTCCCGCTATGCTGGCGTCAAGCCGGCTTGCCCCCACGATGAGCGCCTCTATGGTATTGGCGTAAGCCAGCTGCTGGTTATTGTGGGTGTGGATACCGACTTCCTTACCCGCCGCCTTTGCATATTTCAGGTACCTGAGTGTTAAATCGCGAATCTGCTCTCCGTAGAGCGCGCCGAAACTGTCAACGATATAGATGACGTTCACGTCGCTTGCAGCCAGCACCGCGAGAGCATCGTCAAGTTCCCTGTCCTGAACCGTGGATATGGCCATGAGGTTGACCGTCGTTTCGTATCCCTTGTCGTGAGCGTCCTTTATCATGTCAATCGCTTCCGGGATCTGGTGTATGTAGGTGGCTATCCTGACCATGTCAATGACGCTTTTCTCTTTCGGCAGTATGTCCGTATGGTAGTCTGTCCTCTCGGCGTCGGCCATGACGGAAATCTTGAGAGCGCTCCTGTTCTCCTCCACGATTCTGCGGATGGAATCCTCGTCGCAGAACTTCCAGGGGCCGAACTGCGTCGGCGAATAGATTTTCTTTGAGGCCTTGTAGCCCATCTCCACGTAATCCACCCCTGCTTCCACGCACGTCTGGTAGACCTTCTTTACAATGGCGTCCTCATACTGGTGGTTGTTCATGAGGCCGCCGTCCCTTATCGTGCAGTCAAGAACCTTGATGTCAGGCCTGTAGGTGACCCATTCTCCTTTTGTCGCTATAACTCCGGTCTCTTTTTTCTTCTCCTCCATGCTAGCTCCTTTTATGCCTGCTGAACGGTGCAGTTATCCCTGCCGGGCTTTCTTTGCCTGTCAGCCGGTCAGGGCGGCCATGCACAGCAGGCCGAAAACAAATCCCCAGCCGAATGTCCTCACTGCAGGCACGTACCTGTTGAGTATGATTGCCGCAGCCACGAACACGGCGCAGAGCACGAGCCGTATGACCTTCCCCCTTGTGAAGACAGGCAGTTTCCTGCCGTAAAAACTTTTCTTTTTTCCCATAACTTTCCTCGTTTCTGAAGAGAGTTACTCTGGATGCAACGATAAATGCAGAGCATATTATATCACAAACAGCATCAATCCCATGCATGAGTTTTGAATCCCTGGGGGACCTGACGGAACAGCGGAAGGCAGTCTGTTATCTTTCCCCGAGGAATTGACCCGGTTTTGTAGTATAATAATACCTCATGATTACCCGGATAAGGAATTTTTCAATCATCGCGCACATAGACCATGGCAAGTCCACGCTCGCTGACCGGCTGCTTTCGCTCACGGGCACAATTGAAGAACGGAAGATGCGCGACCAGGTTCTTGACACGATGGATCTTGAACGGGAGAGGGGCATTACCATCAAGGCGCAGGCTGTCAGGATGGAGTACGAAGGTTACATCCTGAACCTCATAGATACCCCTGGGCACGTGGACTTCTCCTACGAGGTTTCACGTTCGCTCGCTGCCTGCGAGGGAGCGGTTCTTCTCGTTGACGCAACGCAGGGCATAGAGGCCCAGACTCTCGCAAACGCGCACCTGGCAATAGACGGAAATCTTGTCATTATCCCTGTCATCAACAAGATAGACCTGGCTTCCGCTGACCCGGGACGCGTCAGGGAGGAATTGAAGAATGCGTTCGGGATACGGCCGGAGGATGTGCTCCTCTCATCCGCAAAGACGGGCGAGGGAGTTAAGGAGATTGTCCGGGCGATTATTGAGCGCGTGCCTCCGCCTCATGTAACCGATACCGACCACCTGCAGGCGCTCATCTTTGATTCCCATTACGATTCCTACCGGGGGGTTGTTGCCAGGATACGCGTATTCAACGGCGAGCTTGCCACAGGCAAGACCGTCAAGGTTATGAGCACCGAAAAGAAGTTTGAGGTCCAGGAGGTGGGGTATCTCAGGATGGGCCCGGTACCTGCGCAGAAGATTTTGCCCGGCGAGGTCGGATACATGATTGCGGGAATAAGGGAGGTAAGGGACTGCAGGGTGGGAGATACCGTTACCGGCTGGGTTAACCCTGCGCCCAAACCGCTTCCCGGCTATAAACAGATGAAGCCGATGGTGTTCTGCGGATTCTATCCTGTCTCCGGGGACGATTACGAACTGCTGAAGGATGCCATAGCCAAACTTCAGTTGAACGATGCGGCGCTCTATTATGAACCGGAGACCTCCTCGGCGCTGGGTTTCGGATTCCGATGCGGGTTCCTCGGGCTGCTCCACCTGGAGATCGTGCAGGAACGTCTTGAAAGGGAGTTTGCGCTGGACATCGTAGCCACGGCTCCGAGCGTTGTGTACAGGGTGGTACTGAAAGACGGAACGTCCCGGATGATTGACAATCCTGCCCTCCTGCCGGGTGCTGCCGACATAGCAGCGATTGAAGAGCCGTACTGCTCCCTGACGGTTCTCTCGCCCTCGGTATACATGGGTGCGGTGATGGAACTGGTGAAAGAGAAGGAAGGGGAATTCATATCCACCGAGTACCTTGACCCGGAAAGGATTATGATGATCTTTGAACTCCCGCTTTCCAGGATCATAGTTGATTTCCACGACCGGCTCAAGGCGGTGACCCGGGGCTATGCGTCAATGGATTATGAAATCACGGGTTACCGCGTTTCGGATGTTGTCAGGATGGATATACTTCTGAACTACGCGCCGGTTGATGCCCTCAGTTGCATCGTATCTCGCAGGAATGCGCAGTACGTGGGAAGGGAACTCGCGGCGAAACTCAGGACACTCATCCCGCGCCACCAGTTTGAAATCCCCGTACAGGCGGCAATAGGCGGCAAGGTCATAGCACGCGAGACCATCCCGCCTGTCCGTAAGGACGTGCTCCAGAAATGCTACGGCGGTGACATAACAAGGAAAAGGAAACTTCTGGAGCGCCAGAAAGAGGGGAAAAAGAGGATGAAACGGATAGGAAGCGTTGATATACCGCAGGATGTTTTTCTTTCGGTGCTGAGGATAAACAAATGACGGCTTTATACATTCACATACCGTTCTGCGTCAGGAAGTGCGCGTACTGCGACTTTGTGTCCTTCGCGGGTGCCGGGGGAGAGATGATTGACAGTTACGTTGACGTGCTTTGCAGGGAACTTGAGGAGCGGGCAATATACCTGCGGGAAGGGATTTCCACCGTCTATCTCGGCGGAGGAACCCCGGTATTAATTTCTCCCCGGCACGTTGAGAAGATCTTCTCCGGGATAAGAAAGATATGTTCTGATTTCCCTGGTGACCGGGAGATTACGATGGAGGCAAACCCGGGAGCAGCGGATACAGGCAAACTGCAGGTGTTCAGAGATGCGGGCATCAGCCGTATTTCCCTGGGCGTGCAGAGTTTCAATGAC
>CAYOFY010000090.1:0-1738 GCA_964403465.1 uncultured bacterium | reverse complement strand
CGCTACGAGATCTCAAACTTTGCGCTTCCCGGCAGGGAATCTCTCCACAATATCGCCTACTGGAAGAACGCTGACTATCTCGGGCTTGGCGTTGCCGCGCATTCCCATATAGCCGGCGAAAGGTGGGCAAATACATCCTCCCTCAATGATTACCTTGATTCTCCCGAAAAATCCATTGTTGAACGCAGGAAGGCGGACCCGTTTTTCGGCAGGCAGGAGACCATCTTCCTCGGACTGCGGATGGATGAGGGCGTGAAGGCAGGATTGTTTGAGGGGTTTGAGAAGGATGTTGAAGAACTGCTCGGTGAAGGGCTTATTGAAGAGCATTCGGGCAGGTACCGGCTGACAGGGCAGGGAGTCCTCCTCGGCAACCGTGTCTTCAGCCATTTTGTATAGGGACGGTCTTCCCCGGGAAATAGACGAAATGGAGCGGGATATCAGGAAACAGGCAGGTAGAAGGAGAAGGTGGTGCCGGATTTTCCGCTTTCAACTGAGATTTCCCCGCCGCTTGCCTCCACGGCCATCCTGCAGAAGGTGAGTCCCAGGCCCGTGCCGTGTATCTTCCCTTTTGCGGCCAGACCTGCCTGACCGAACTTTTCAAATATCCTTTCCCTGTCCTCCTTCCTGATCCCGGGACCCGTATTATGCATCGAGACAAAGGCCCTGCCGTTTTCAACCCGGCTTGCAATCGTCACGGTTCCGCGGTCCGGCGAGAACTTCAGCGCATTGTCAAGAAGGTTGCCTATAACCCTGCGGATGATGTCCCTGTCAAACGGAAATTCCGGCACGTTCCCTTTCAAAAAGGATATCCTTATTCTTTTCTTTTCAAGCCGGGGTTTAACTCCGTTTGTTATTTCATCTATCAGCGAGTCCATGCCGTTCCTGGTCTTACGGACAGTAAATTTTCCCTGTTCCATCTTGTTGATATCGAGAAGGTTATTCACCATCTGCCATGTGTTCTTGCTTGCATTGGAAATTATCTCAAGATATTGCGTGTCCCTGATCTGTCCATCACTCCTGATGTCAGCAATAAGTGAATCTGCGGCGATTGACACAACGTTCATGGGGTTTTTCAAGTCGTGCACGATCATGTGCGTGAGGTCGTCCTTCATCTTTTCAAGGCGGGCTATCTCGCTGCGGTATCTGTAGAAATAGGCGAGCGAGAGGCATGCAAGTTCGTTATGAAAGAGCATGTCCAGGGCAAATACCATCCTGGTCAATTTCTTCTTGTCCGGATAATGCTTCATCAGAAAGGGCATGGAGACCTCTTCAAAAAAATGGAGGGAGAAGATAATCTCTTCAAGGGAAATACCCATGTCTGTGAGTTCCCTCCCGAATTCAACCATTGCATTGTAGTGAGGCGCCAGGTTTTTCATCCTCAGGGCTTCAAGGAAAAGGTCAATCCACTTCTCAAAAACAACCCTTCTTTTCGCATCCGCAAGTCTGCTTTTCTGCCCGAAATGTCTCCTGTACAGCGAACCCCAGTTTTTCAGCAGGGTCTCCCTGTACGGGGAGAGTATCTTACCGTGCAGGTTGAAAAGCGCTATGTGCGGTTTCAGGTCAAGCATCATCTCGGCAGAATCTTCTTTTATGAGTATCTGGACCATTTGAGTGAAATTAAAGGAAATGCCGCCTCTCCGCTGTCCGCGGAAAAGCGGCATCTGGTTTTTATGAGATTATTTCCCGGAACGTGCAGCAATTTCCTTGTATATGCTGATTGCCAGTTCGTTTCCCCTTA
>CAYOFY010000089.1:0-5537 GCA_964403465.1 uncultured bacterium | reverse complement strand
AAAGGAGAATTTAAAAAACATGCACAAAACACCCTTATTATTATCATTCGCGCTTGTTTTCATGTTTCTGCTGGGCGGATGCGGGACCGTCCCCATGGAGCACTCCTCGTTCCCCGTAGAACCGGCAAAAGAACCGACCGGGTTTGAGTAATACGCAGACGACGGGTCCGACTCTCTGATAATACCCCACGATACGGTAGAGATATTCGTATTTGAACACCCTGATCTCAACACCAAACTTCAGGTTTCTCCTTCAGGCGAAATCACATTTCCCCTCATAGGCGCTTTGAAAGTGGAAGGCCTTACAGCGCCTGCGGTTGAAAAACTCGTTGAAGAGAGGCTTTCCGAATACATCGTCAACCCGAGAGCCAACATCATAGTGCCCCAGATACCCCAGCGCATAGCGGAAAGAAGGGATAAACGGCTTGAAGAAGAACGGCGCTTGAAAGAAGACACCCTCGTGGTCTATGTTTCCGGGCAGGTCAGAAGACCCGGTTCATACAGGCTTGTTCCGGGCATGACAGTTTACCGGGCAATCACCGTTGCCGGCGGGTTTACCGATATAGCCGCGCCGAACAACACCCGGGTAGTACGCACGCACAAGGACAAAATAGAAAACATTCCGGTGCGTATCGGCTCCATGCTCAGAAGCGGGGACATGAGCGGGGACATACGCCTGGAGCCCGGAGATACCATCATAGTCCCTGAAAGCTTCTTTTAACAGAACAGTACAAAAGGAACAATGCACAAATGAACCAGAAAGACTTTGAACTTCTTGACTACCTTGAGATTCTGAGGCGCCATAAATGGATAATGATAGCCACGTTTATCGTCGGAACGGGACTTGGAACGCTTTACACATTGTCCCGCACGCCTCTGTATAGGGCGACGGTAACCATACTGATAGACCGCAAAACCCCTGAAGTCCTTGAAAGAAGGGAGATGAATCCTCTCGGGGAAGCGTCTCATTACCAGGATTATTATAACACCCAGCTCCAGATTCTCCAGAGCCGCGACATAAAAGAGAAGGCTGTTCAACGAATGGGCCGTATGAAGAACGGCGAGGGGAAAATCACCGTTGAGCCCAACAAGAGGGACGAGAAAAGCTACATTGCGCGGCTCTGCGTGACCCATCCCGACCCGGATACTGCCGCGCGCTTTGCAAATACCATGGCCGAAGTCTTCGTGGAGGAAAACATCGCGCGCAGACTGCGGGCAATGGAAGATATCCACCGCTGGCTTGCCGAAAGGACCCATGAATCCGAAGAATCCCTTGCACAGGCAGAAAAAGAACTGGAGGCCTACCGTCAGAGGTCCGGGGAAATCTCTTTGCAGGAGGCCCAGGATATAACCGTTTCGCGCCTGCAGCAGCTCAATGCCGCCTACACCGGCGCCCAGGATGCGCGGATATCCGCCCAGGCGAGATATCAACAGGCGGAAAAACGGACACTCGAGGAAAGCGACTACCTGCCCGACGAAGTCACAAATCCCCTCATAATGAAACTCAGGCAGGACCTCTCGGAAAAACAGATACAGTACAACAGGATGTTGAAACTATACACGGCTTTGCACCCGGAGATGCAGCGGCTTTCCACTCAGATAAACGATATCGGCGGACAGATAGCGCGCGAAGCGGAAAAAGAGAAGGGAAACCTCAAGCGTCTCAAGCAGATAGAATGGAACCAAGCCATAGACCGATACAAAAGAGAATACGAGTCCGCTCTCCAGCATGAAAGGGCAATTGAGTCGGAACTGAAGAAACAGAAGTCGGCGGCAATGAGGTTGAGCGAAAGGGCGGTAACCTACAATATACACAGGCGTTCTGCCGATACAAAGCGCGACCTTTACCAGATGCTCCTCCAACAGACACAGGATGCGGGCATCAGCAGTGAAATCAGGGAAAACAATATATCCATACTCGACAGGGCAAAAACACCCCAACATCCGGTTTTCCCCAAGACGAATCGCAATATCGTCATGTCCATGCTCCTGAGTCTTATCATGGGAGGCGGCCTTGTCCTCCTGGCCGAATATACCCATGACACCATCAATTCTCCCGAAGACATATCGGAAACCGCGCAGAAGGAGCACATAAAGATACTTAGCAGCGTCCCCCTTGTCAGAATGGGCGGCGATAAGGCGCCCGTTGAGATACTGGACCAAAAACATAACGCGCAGGCAGTCAATGCATTCGGGCTTTTAAGGACCAACCTGCTCTTCCCCAAGCCCGAAAAGCCGATAAAGAATATCCTTATCACCTCATCCATAAGAGCCGAGGGGAAAACCTTTGTGTCATGCAACCTGGCAATATCGCTGGCAAATATCGGCAACCGGACGCTCATTGTGGACGCCGACCTTCGCAAACCGAGAATGCACAAGATATTCAATCTTTCCGGCAAAAAAGGGCTTTCCGAATACCTGGTTGGCGAGGCGGAGCTTGATGAAGTTATCTATCAGCTTCCCGTATCCAATCTTTCGCTTATTCCGTGCGGCAAGGTTCTGCACAATCCTGAACTTCTGCTGACCTCCCCGAAGATGCAGGAACTTGGCAGTCTTCTTAAAGAAAAGTTTGACTTCATTGTTTACGATTCGCCGCCTGTCTCTCCGGTTGCCGACGCGATAGTGATAGCCGCAAGCGTCGCGGACAAAGCAATCATCATAACCAGAGCGGAACATACGCCGAGGCGTTTATTCAAACACGTTCTGGACACGCTTGAGGAGGCACGGCAGGGCATAGTCGCCGGCGTGGTCATAAACGAGGTGGTGTATTCAAGCGGCTACCGTTACTACCGCTACTACAAATACTACAAGGATTACTACGGCCAAGAGCCCCCGCCTCCTCAACCCTAACTCCCTTGGAGCGGGAACAATGCAAATGCGCGACAGAAAAATATCATCCGTGATAATGGCGGCGGGCAGGGGCACGAGAATGCCGTCTTCAAATGTCAATAAGGTCTGCCTGCCGCTGGCGGGCAAGCCGGCGATAACTCGCATTATTGAAACACTTCACGAATGCGGCATACAATCGCATTTCGTTGTTCTTGGACACTCTCCCCAATCTGTACTGCAATCGGTATCCAACGCTCCCGGGACCCATCACTTCTGCTACCAGAAAGAACCGAAGGGAACCGGCAACGCGGCAAAAATAGCCGCCGCCCTGATTCAAGACAATCCCTCAATAGACGACGTGCTTGTTATCGCGGGCGACACATTCATAGAAAAAGGGATACTGCAGGAATTCGTCCGCGGCTATCTTGATTCTTCCGGCGACCTTTCTTTTATTGTAAAGGAATCTGACAACCTGAAAACCCTGGGCCACGTTGTTTACGATGATTCAGGCAACATAGCCGGCATAGCCGAGGCTCCTGATATCGCCAGGATGAAATTCCTGCTCCGATTGAAGGAAGATACCGCGGTAAAATCCCTGACTTCTGAGGAATGCGTCCGAATCTCAGGAGAATATTTCCATGACGAGAGTAAAACCCTAAAGGTTTTAGGCAACTTCTGGAAAAGCATCAAGTCGGGAAGTCCGGTAACAAAGGAATTGCTTGCCGGCAGTTTTACTGAAAACGATTTTCTCCTCAAGGTCAACAACAGGAGACTGCGCCCTGAATTGCTGTCTAAAATAAAGTACGCCAACCTGTCCGTCTATCTTTTCCGCAGGGAATCTTTCCTTTTCTCGCTTGAAAAGATAAACTCCGACAACGCCCAGAAAGAAGAGTACATAACCGACACGGTGGCGATACTTGCCGAAAACAACCGTAAAATCACTTTACTGCCCGTGAATAACTCCCGGCAGGTCATGACCTACAACACCCCCGAGGAGATAGCCGAAATAGAACGCCTCCTTATTCTTTATTCCGATGCCGTCGATATTTGTCCCCGGTACAATGCAAAATATTATTCATAAAACGCATTAATTTGCAGAGAGAACAGAAAACTATAAAAAAATGGCTGACAAAAAAATATTCCTCTCTTCGCCGCACATGAGCGATGAAGGATACGAACAGGAATTCATCCGGGAAGCGTTTGATACCAACTGGATTGCTCCGCTTGGCCCCAACGTGGACGCCTTTGAAGAAGAATTCACAGCCAAGACTGGAAGTCATTTTGCGGCCGCCTTGTCATCGGGTACCGCGGCCCTGCACATGGCGTTGAAATCTGCAGGTGTCGGCCCGGGAGATACGGTCTTCTGTTCATCACTCACGTTCTCGGCATCTGCCAACCCCATAATATACCAGGGTGCAACCCCGGTCTTCATAGACTGCGACTACGGGACATGGAACATGTCAGCAGGTTTCCTTGAAGAGGCCTTCAAGAAATACCGCCCGAAAGCGGTAATAGCGGTCCACCTCTACGGCCTGTCCGCAGACATGGATAGTATAACTCAACTTTGCGGGAAACACGATGCCGTTTTGATAGAAGATGCCGCAGAGAGTCTCGGGACACTTTATAAAGACAAACAGACCGGAACAATCGGAGATTACGGGATATTCTCTTTTAACAGCAACAAGATTATCACCACATCGGGCGGCGGCATGCTCGTCTCAAAAGACAGGGAAGCCGTTGAAAAAGTGAGGTTCTGGGCAACCCAGTCCAGGGACAAGGCAAGGCACTACCAGCACAGCGAGCTTGGCTACAACTACAGGATGAGCAACGTCCTTGCAGGCATAGGCAGAGGCCAGTTAAAAGTCCTGGATAAACGAATCCAAAGGAAAAGGCAGATATTTGAATTTTACAGGAACGCCTTCCATGAAATAGAGCAGATTGAAATGATGCCCGTCAACAGATGGAACGAACCGAACTTCTGGCTTACATGCATAACGTTAAAGAAGAGCAGGATAAAACCCGTTGATATAATCGAAGCTCTTGAAAGAGAAAATATTGAAGCCAGGCACATCTGGAAGCCCATGCATTTACAGCCTTTTTTCAAGGGATATGAATTCGTAGGCAGCGGTATATCCGAAGACATCTTTAACAGGGGGGTCTGCCTGCCAAGCGACACCAAGATGACCGATGAGGATTTAAGCAGAATAACAACAATCGTTAAACTATCGCTAAACTATCGTTAAACCATGTACAAAACCTATTTCAAGCGGCCGATGGACATTTTTTTATCGCTTTGCGCAATAACTGTCTTATCACCCCTGCTTATTTTCACAGCATTAACTATAAGGCTGAAAATGGGCGGCCCTGTTATATATAAACAGCAAAGGCCAGGCTTAAACGAAAAAATATTCAACCTTTACAAATTCAGGACAATGACCGACAAAAGAGACGCAAGAGGCAACCTGCTTCCCGACAAAGACAGGCTGACCGGATTCGGGAAATTCTTGCGTTCAACAAGCGTTGACGAGCTGCCGGAATTGTTCAATATCCTGAAAGGCGACATGAGCGTAATCGGCCCCCGGCCTCTTCTTGTTGAATACTTGCCGCTGTACGATAAATGTCAGAAAAGGCGGCACGAGGTAAGACCCGGCCTTTCAGGTCTTGCACAGGTGAGTGGAAGAAACGCCATCACATGGGAAGAGAAATTC
>CAYOFY010000088.1:0-5652 GCA_964403465.1 uncultured bacterium | reverse complement strand
AAGAGTGTAAAACCGTCAGATTTTCCAGCCTTCGGCTCCGAGCAACCTGACGAACTGACATCCTCCCAGGTTTTCCTTCACCATTCTGCCGCACGATTTCTTGACAAGGAGAAGATCCTGCGTGAAAGTATTGCCCACGGGCATTACCATCGCCCCTCCTTCTTTCAGCTGGGCGAAAAGGGAAGCTGGTATGTCGGGTCCGCCGGCAGTTACCATGATCCTGTCGTAGGGAGCGAATTCTATCCATCCGAGCGTGCCGTCGCCGACCTTTATTCTTACGTCGTAGCCGAGTTCCTTCAGTATCCTGCCCGCCTTTTCCGCCAGAACCTGTATCCTCTCCACGGAGTATAATTCCACCCCCATCTCTGCAAGTATTGCTGACTGGTAGCCGCTGCCTGTTCCAATCTCCAGAGTTTTATCCCCTGAGCCAGGGTTCAAGGATTCGGTCATGAGTGCAACTATGTACGGCTGGCTTACGGTCTGCCCCTCCCCTATTGAAAGCGGGCCGTCTTCATAGGCAAAGGATTTCATGGATTCAGGAACGAACATTTCTCTCGGAACACTCAAGAAGGCCTCAATGACCTTCCTGTTGCTTATCCCGCGCCCGGTGATCTGGGTTTCCACCATCCTTCCGCGCATCTCTCTGAAATTCAGTCTTTCCTGCATTCTGTTATCCTCAAGAGCGGGGGGAAAAGAATGACAAAAAGCATCCTGAAAAACCTCGCTGTGTCGGTGCAAGGATTTATCTTGCTCTTCTCATTCTGATATACCGTTGAAATTCTTACCGACGCCACCCTGTAACCGTGCCAGCCGCTTTTTATCAGCAACTCCGATTCAGTCTCAAAGTGCGATGTGCAGAGTCGGATTTTATCAATCACATCCCTTCTTATCAGGCGGAAACCGCACTGAGTGTCGGGTATCCACTGCCCCGAGAGCAGGGAAATTATCAGCGACATGCTTATATTCGTAAGACGCCTTATGAGAGGCATCTCCGTCCCTCTTATCTTCCTCTTCCCGACCCACATGGCAACTTTTCTGTTTCTCCGGTAGGCAATCTCAAAATAAGCAACGTCCTCCACGGTATGCTGCCCGTCGCCGTCCATTGTAATGACGGCATCCATGTCCTGCCTTACAACGTAGGAAAAACCTGTTTTGAGTGCCTCACCCTTGCCCCTGCATACCGGATGGTTTAAAACTACGGCGCCGTTTTCCCCTGCGATGGATGCTGTCCTGTCCGAGGAGCCGTCATTAACGACAATGACCGTTCGAAACCTGCCCTTGAGCCCTGCCACCAACCCCCCGATGGCATTTTCCTCGTTATGCGCGGGGATTAAAACTGCTATATCCTCAGTCATTTATGAATACCCCTTTCAAAAATCTTTCCTCTATCGTTTCAGGGGGGAAGTCCTTGATGATTTTCTGCGCCTCACTCCTGGCAATATTCAGCAGTTCCATGTCCCTGACAATATTTCCTATCTTGAGCGGAGGGATGCCGTGCTGCCTCACCCCCAGCAGATCGCCCTGCCCTCTCAATTCAAGGTCAATCTCCGCTATCTCAAAACCGCTTTCCGCGCCGACAAAACTCTCAAGTCTGGCCATGACAGCCTCGTCGTCGTAGGAATGCGGTATAAGTATGCAGTACCCAATATCCCCGGTCCTGCCCACCCTTCCGCGCAGCTGGTGCAATTGCGCGAGACCGAACCGCTCCGCCTGTTCAACGATGATGTAAGAGGCATCAGGAACATCTATCCCGGATTCTATGACGGAAGTTGCCACCAGCACACCAATATCCCTGTCCCTGAACCGCCTCATGACATCTTCCTTCTCCTTGTGGGCCAGCCGTCCGTGGATTAACCCGCACGGGACATCCGGAAGTTCGCGCATGATTCCATCATACTCCTCAACTGCAGACCTGATGTTTTCATTCCCCTCTATGGCCGGAGTTACAACATATCCCTGTTTCCCGTGCGAATACTGGTACCTCAGAAAATGGTATATCTTCTCCTTCTCCTCTTTCTGGAAGATATAGGTTACCACCTTTCGCTCCCCCCTGGGAAGTTCTCCTATCGTTGAGATATCAAGCGCGCCGTAAAAAGTCAGGGCAACGCTTCTTGGTATGGGGGTGGCACTCATGACGATGTAATGCACATCTGTCCCCTTTTCCTTGAGCATCTCTCTCTGCCTGACGCCGAACTTGTGCTGCTCGTCAACAACGGCCATCCTGAGACTTCTGAATTCCAGGCCTTCGGTGAGCAGGGCGTGGGTGCCAATGAGCACCCTTATATCCCCGTTCCTTATTCCTTCCCTGATATTGTTCTTCTCCTTTTCGGAGATTTGTCCCAGCATCAGGGAGACGGGTATGCCATCCTCAAGGAAAAAACCGCTCCAGTTGAGATAATGCTGCTCGGCGAGTATCTCGGTGGGCGCCAGCAAAGCCGTCTGGAATCCCATGCGCGAGAAGAGCCAGAGCGCAAAGACCGCCACAACAGTTTTTCCGGAACCAACCTCCCCGTGTATCATGCGGCTCACGACCCTTCCCTTGTTTATATCGGCGATAATCTCCAGCATGACCTTTTTCTGCGGCTTCGTGAGTTTGAATGGCAGACGTGATTCAAATATATCAACGAGATTCTTGTTTATCTCCATGCTGAAGGGTACGGAACTGTTCTGCTCCCTTTCCTTCCTCAGCAACAGCCCTAACTGGAGTATGAAAAATTCCCTGAAAATCAGATAATTCCTTGCTTTTTCAAGATTTATGTCCGATTTGGGAAAATGGATGTTCTGAAGCGCAAATTTCATATTGGGAAGATTCAGGTCCTGCCTGTTCTTGAGGGGAAGGATTTCCCCGGGATATTCCTCCAGACTGTTGATTATGAATTTTATCAATTTTCTCATGTACTTGTGGGTAAGGCTGCCGGAAAGAGGATACACGGGCAGAAGCCAGTCCCTCCTTGATTTCCTGTATTCCTCGTAAAGAGGATTGACCATCTGGTTCTTCCCCCTGTAGATTTCCACCTTGCCGCTTACAAAAAACTCCGTGTTGACGGCAAAAACATCCTTCAGATACGGCTGGTTGAAGAATACGATAAAAATGATTCCGGTACCGTCTGACAGTGCAACATTGAGGTATGACATTCTCCCGCGCAGCCTCCTTTCTTCCCTTGCGACGACGCTACCTTTCACGGATGCAATTTCTCCAGGATTGAGCATTGATATTTTCTTGAAGTTCCTCAGGTCAAGGTATCTCCGGGGATAGAAAAACAGGATATCCAAAATCCTGTTCAGTTCCAGGTTGGCAAGAGATTTGCTGCGTTTTCCACCGACTGAAGGAATCTCAGAAAGCGGGGTTTCCAGCATTATTTTCATTTGTCAAAAGGCAGGTTCTGCTCCTCTTCTTCGGTGAAAAATCCGTAAAATTTCAGCACCCTCAGGACCTCATTCACGGAGGAGAGATAAACGTGCCTTGATTCAATCTTTTCAACAAGCCCCGCGATTATGGATGAAAAGGTCACCAGATGGTCTATACCCTTTTCCTTCATAATCCTTATGCTTTCCTTTTTCAATCCTTCGGAAGCAGGGAGAGAAGGAATAACAAGAACCTTCAAGAAATCTTCCCCTCTGAAGAACTTCTTGCTCTCCTCCATTGAATTGCTCTTCAGAAAGTCAAATATCTCGGGAAATTTGGAAAGAACTCCCGGGGTGAATTTCATTGTATGCCAGGAAATTGGTTTTACCACGGCATTCCCAACCGTTTTATTGATTTCCGCACCGGGCAGAATAAATTTTTCGCTCCTGTCTCCCGACGGAATCTGTACGTTTTTGACAAAGAGAATGTCTTCCTTCTTCAGAACGAAAAAGTTGTTTATTATGAAAAATTCCCTCACGATTTCAATGCTTGCCTGACTCATTTGACCCTGACTCCTTTTCAACCCACCCCGGCGAGGGGTTTGTCATCTTCAGTTTATCATGAAACCGAGGAAAAGCGTGTATTTGTAGAACATGGAGATAACAGCCCCCAGCCCAAGGTAGGGGCCGAACGGCACGTAATCCTCCATGGTTTTTTTCTTGAGTGCTATGAGCGTAAGGCTTATTATTGTCCCGAGCAGCGAGGCGAAAAAGATGGTCATGAAGACGCATTTCCAACCGAGAAAGGCACCTATCATTGCAAGCAGTTTCACGTCCCCTCCGCCCATTGCCTCCTTCCTGAAAAGGAGTTTTCCCGTCATTCCAAGGAATAACAGCAGTCCGCCGCCGAGAATTATGCCGGTCAGCGAGTAGAGGATGCTCGACCCCCTTGTCATACCATAGTGCATATGAGGGAAGAACGAAGAAAAGACAAGCCCGAGAACAAGTCCGGGCAGAACGATAACATCCGAGATAAGAAAGGTATCCATGTCTATGAACCCCAGAAGCAGCATGCAGAAAGTGAAAAACAGGTAGATGAAAAAGTTGACCGTCAAGCCGAACTTGAGATAGACAAGAAGAAAGAGAAGTCCCGAGAGGAGTTCAACACCAAAATACCTCGGTGATATCCTCTTCCTGCAGAATCTGCACTTACCTTTGAGGAGGATAAAACTTATGAGAGGAATATTGTCGTGCCACAGAATGCTTTTCCCGCATGCCGGGCATTGAGAGCCGGGGCTGACTATGGATTTGCCTTTTGGCAGACGGTATATGACAACGTTGGCGAAACTGCCGAAGACAAGCCCAAAAATGAATATCAGCAATCTCATGAATATCATCAATCCCATAATTTGTATTATATATACAATCCCTCGCAAAGTCAATGCATCCATGTTGCGCTCAATTCTGAAATAAGGTATTCTAAAAAATAACCCCCCACCTTGAAAGCATGTCAGGGTAGAGTCGGGGGAAAGGAGAAGAAAGATGAGAAAAGCAATTCTGGCTCTGATGATTTTGTTCGCTTCAGTTTTTGCCAATGCCCAGGTTAACAAGGAAGATTTTTTTGGAAGGATGTACGCGAAATACGGCGGGGCTGAAAATCTCAGCGGCAAATATGAGATAAACATGCAGATGATGGGCACCACGATGAAGATACCTGTCATGTTCTGGAAAAAGGGCGCAAAGATAAGGATGGACATGGCAATGTCGCAGCCCGGAATGCAAAAACCGTGGGAAATGGTCATGTTGATGGACGGCGGGAAGATGATACAGTACCAGAAGTCCCTTAACATGGTCATGACCGCGGATCTGAGCAAGCTTCCGGAAAGCGCGTTAAAACAGATGAATCAGAATCAGTTTTTCATGTTTGACGAAAATACGATCAATAATCTGAAGAACACGGGCAGTCTGGATAACGTGGATGTGGAGGAAAGAACAAAGGCGGGCAGGAATTTCTATCTCATCACGATCAGGGACATAGATAAGATTGGAAACGTCATGCCCGCGCCAGGCGGTCAGAACACGGGACAGATTTTCCGCAAGGCACTCCTCTGGATATGCGGAGATTCGCTCCTGCCGGAGAAAATGGAGTTCTACGGCGACGCGGATGCGCCGGGAATGTGGATTGACTTCCAGGATATAAAAACGGACACGGTAGCCGAATCTGTCTTTAACCTTGATATCCCCGCTGATGCGAAGGTCATGGACATTACTGAACAGATTAAAAACATGGCGGGCTCCGTGAAATAA
>CAYOFY010000087.1:0-5710 GCA_964403465.1 uncultured bacterium | reverse complement strand
GAGAGTCAGTCGGTAATCTTGAATTCGGATTCCCTGAATGAGGTGTTTTCTCTGAGGTGAATCCTGTGTTTTATCAGTGTATCATGCATGGATTTGTTCCTGGTGATAAATTCATAAAGGTCTCTTGATATTTCGGCAGTAAATCTCCCATGGGGATTTCTTGCCACTTTTGTAAATAATTCGTTTTTGAATTTCAGCGCGATGAAAAAGACGTTTTTTATATAGCCGGTTCCCCTGCATCTTTCGCATCTGTCCAGAAGCATATCCGAGAGTTTAAAATCTGTCTTTTCCCTGCTCATCTCCACGATTCCCAGCTTTGATATGGAGAGAATTTTGGTCTGCGCCTTGTCAAACTCAAGGCTGTCACTGAGTGTCCTGAAAACTTTTCTTCTCTCATGGGGGCGCTTCATGTCTATGAAATCCACAACTATGAGTCCGGAGAGATTCCTGGCACGTATCTGTCTGGGTATCTCTTTCGCCGCTTCAACGTTGGTATGCAGAACGGTCTCTTTGAAGTTGGTTCTGTCACTGCTGCCACTGTTTACATCTATGGCGTTCAGTGTCTCCCCCTCTTCAATTATCAGTGAACCCCCGGATGGCAGAGGAATTTTTTTTGAAAGGAAATTTTCTATTTCCTTCTCAAGTCCGTATTTTACAAAAAGTGGAAGCTTTTCTTTGTAGATTGAGACCTTCCCACGCATTTCCGGAAGGAAGAGATTGACGTACCTCCTCACCTCTCCGTATGCTTTTTCGTCATCCACGAGTATTTCCTTATAGTCAGAGGTAACGTAATCTCTCAGCACGTTTATAAAAATCGGCAATTCTTTCCATAAGACAGAGGGTGCATTTCTTGCTTTTGCATGCCTCTTTATCCTGTTCCATGTACTTTGAAGTATTTTCAATTCTCGCAGGAGATACCCTTCATTCTTGCCTTCCGCAGCCGTACGTATGATGAAACCCGTGTTGTCAAAGATTCTCCTGTCCACAATATCAAAAAGACGCCCTCTTTCTTTCCTGTCGGTTATTTTTTTTGAAAGGGTTCTCAGGGAAGAATCGGGTATAAGGATTAAGAATCTGCCAGGGAGAGAGACTTTTGTTGTCAATTTCATTCCTTTTTCGGATGTTCCGGGTTTGGAAATCTGGACGATAATTTCTTCCCCTGTCCTGTGATGTTTTTTGACCTGTCCGGAATCTTTCTCTTCGGATTCTGGCGTGCGGTACAGCGGCTCATCTTTTCCGAAAGGGAGAAATCCGTTTCTTGATTCGCCTATATTGACAAACGCCGCGTTAAGTCCCGATATAACTCTTTCAATTTTCCCCTTGTAGATATTTCCAACGCCGGTGGGAACATCATTGCGGGTTACGAACAGGTATTCTATTTTTTTCTCTGACATGATTGCGAGGCGTGTCAGGAATTGTTCATGGTTTACAAGCAATCTATATTTCTCTTTCATCTTCTCCTTTCTCCTGGACGACACTCCTTTCTATGCTGCTCAAAGTGCCGTCAATCAATAATTGTATCATACTTTTGTGGTTGAAATTGTTAATTTTTATCAACACAACTGCCCTTGTCTTGCCCAGTTCAAGTATCTGGCCGAATCTCTCCAGTCTCCCGGCGGAAATATCTCTGCATGCGTTCAGAGTATATCTGGCATAGGTTTCACGGCTATTTATGGAAGGCGCTTCTTTGTTCACCCACCGTGCAGTATGGAAACAGAGCCCTTCCGGAAGCAATACCCCTGCCCTATTGATGATATCATGAGGTGCCATCTTTTCAATGAGGAAGACATCAAAGGATTCGTTGTCCCCGGATATATTGACAGGCAGGGGATGTCCGTAACTTATTCTCGGATGCGGACTAAAACCCTCCGTGAATTTCAAAGGCGCACGTGCGCGTCTCAATGTCCTCTCAATAATCTTCTGCAGGTTTTTCCCGGATATGAACCTGGCGATTCCTGTTTTTCCGTAGTAGATTCTCAGTCTGTACGTATCCATTCTCTTTCTGGTTTCCTGGTAGTCTATCCCGGTATATGTTAAACAGGGATAGGAATGACCGCTACTTTATATATATTTCTGCTATGTTATGCAACGCTCCTCCGTATACGGTGGGTTTCAAATTACCGAATTTGTTCCTCACCGCTATCATGGTCGTGGGACTCGCTGTATATATCAAGGGCAGTTCTTCAGAAACAATCTCCTGCCATGTGTCATACAATTGCTTTCTCTCATGGCGGTCAAGATGCTTTACCCCTTCTTCAAATATGACGTTTATCCTCTTCTCCCATTCAGTGATATCTTTTTTGTCCGGTTCCAGGTTCCACAGGTGAAGTTGTCCGGTCGTATGCCAGACGTTCTTACCGCCGTGAGGTTCAATTCCGCCCGTAAGACCTATTATGACCGATTCCCAGTTCTTTGTAACGCTGATTTGCGTTACCATGGTGTTGAATTCCACCGGAAGCAGATTTACTTTCATCCCGAGTTTCCTGAGGTCATCCTGTATGATGTTCGCAATCTGTATTCTCTCAAAATTGTTGCTGTTCGTGATAATGGTAAATTCAACCGGGTTGTCATGCCTGTCAAATAGGAATCCCTCTTTCCTGTGGAATCCCTCCTTGCTGAGAAGCTCCTGGGCCGTTCTCATGTCGTACCGGTATTTTCTTATGCCCGGATTATTGAAGAATCCGGAGGAAATGTTCAGCGGTCCGTCCTGAGGTATGGCAAACCCACCATAAACATTTTTTGAGATGCTGTCTTTATCAATTGCATATGCCACAGCTTTTCTGAAATTCTTATTCCGGAACCATTCCTTCTTATATGCCAGGGAAGAAGTCTGTATGTTTTGATTAAATGCTATGAATTCAGAACCCATTGAGGGTCCCAGTTCGTATATTGTAAAATTCTGTCTTTCCTCATAAGGTTTAAGTATCGGATAATCCTGTCCTCTTACCGGTATCAGATCTATCTCTCCCGTCTTGAATTTCAAAACAGCCATGTTTGTGTCCGATATTATGAGGCAGGCAATCCTGCCGAGGTATGGCAGGGAAATGCCCTGCCTGTCCTTTTTCCAGTAAAAAGGATTCTTCTTGAGTATTATCCACTCGGCGGGTCTGTATTCCTCTATCATGAAGGGACCTGTCCCCACAATGTTTTTGACACTTTCGTTTACGCCCCACGTACTGTTGAAAACACCTTTTTCAACAGCAGCGAAAAGTTTATGTTCAGGAAGTATTTCCTGATTCATCAGCTGAAGGAATGGCGCGAATTTATCGGGAAGTATGAATTCTACAGTATGGGAATCAATTTTCTTCACTTTGAACGGTTTACCGTCAATATTCAAGACGTCCCTGCTGCTGGTCGGTATATCAGGATTGTATATCAATCTGTTAAATGTGAATACGACATCATCTGCGGTAAAAACTTTTCCGTCATTCCATTTCACGTCTTTTCTCAGGAAGAATCGCCAGATCTTGCCGCTTTTGTCATGCTCCCATTTTCTTGCCAGACAGGGTTTAACTTCCAGGGTTACTCCGTCGGTTTCAGTCAGTCCTTCAAAGATGAATCCTGTGATGGCCGTCGTGCTGGTCTCTTTTGCTATTATGGGATTGAATGATTTGGGGTCAGTGCTGGTTGATATTACTATCGTATCACCGGCCGGTTTCATTACAGTAATCGGAGGACGACATCCTGCAAAACACGAAATCAGAAAAATAAATGCTGTCAACTTGCTTATCATAAAAATTGGTTCAGTCCCTTGAGTATTTCTTCCATTGAGGAATATCTCAATGCACACTCCTTATTGGTTGCTTTCTTGATGATCTCCTTCAGTTCATAGGGAATCTTCAAATCCTCGCAAAGGATTATTTGTTTCCCCAGATTCTTTCTGTAACTCCTTATATCTATTCTCTTGAAATAGTCATCCATGTTTCTTTCAGCGTTGTCCGGTATTTCAACCTTGGCTGTTATTACCTCGTCAAGAGCAACCCCGAAACTGTATATATCCGAACAGAAATCCGCCCTGCCCTCTGTCTGCTCCGGAGAGATATAGGATATGGTCCCATATTTTGTCACGGTTCCACTTCTTGGAAATATGTCTTTTTGCCACAGTTTTCTTGGCAATTTTGCTATGCCGAAATCTGTAATCTTGACTGTATTGAAATCGTCTGACACCAGGATATTGTCGGGCTTGACATCCTTATGTACTATATTGTTATTATGAATGTGTGCCAGCCCCTGCCCGGCCTCATATAATATGCGTATCAATACTGTCAGCGGGAGTTTATCTCTCCTGTAAAGGATTTCCTTGAGGTTGTGTCCGGATACGTATTCCATGATTATTGCGTACTGATTGTTGTACTTTCCGAAGTTATGGACCTTAACTATGTTGGGATGGTTTAACCCTATGGCTATCTCGGCTTCTCTCTCAAACTGGTTCACGAGTTTTCCCCGTTCCCTCAATCCTCCCTTGAGATACAGGAGTTTAATTGCAACAGTATGTCCATATATGGGTTTTGCAAGAGAAGAAGATGCTCTGTAAACCTTGGTGTACATCCCCCCTCCTATAACTTCGTCGAGTTTATATCCGCCGAAATTCTGAACTCTCATATCGTAACCTCCTGGGCATCTAATGATATTATGTCAATGTCGTCTATGCTTTCCATTCTTCTTGCAAGATTACACAGTGCTATTTTTCTCTTCCTTGGACCATAAGCGGAAGAGGTGAAGATTGTAAGACATCTGTTTTCAAACATCTTTTCCGGTGCGGTGGGGTCATGGCTGCGCAGGAGCACGTTCTTATCCAGTTTTTCCATTACTCTTGAGAAATAGTCCTTACCAAACTTCGGTCTTCCGAGGAAATCGCCGAGATAGTCCCCTTGCTTGTCACGAAAATCACCCCATAATATTCTTGTCCAGTTTTCATCGCAGGGCTGGATGCCGTTTATATCCTCCATCTTTTCTATGTCTGGAAGAGCTGCATGCAGAGCCATGAATCCGTCTCCTTCAACGGCAAGCGGAAGATTTGAAAAAAAGTTTTTATACCGCTCAAAATCTTCATTTTCGAGAGTATCCCAGAAGTCCGAGGGACTGCATTCTCTCAGAGGAAACATTTCGTGATTACCGGCCAGGAGGATCAGGTTGGGATGTTCCTTCTGGGTCTGAATCAGAAAATCAATATTCTTCCTTGACTCCTCTCCTCTGTCAACATAATCTCCCAGCAAAATGACAAAATGGTCCTTTTTCGCAATAAAGTTTTTGATTATGATCCTGACGGTCTTATAATCACCGTGCGTATCTCCGAGAAAAACGGCAGTTCCGTTTCCGGGAAGCACTATCAACTTGTCCATTTTGACTTCTGATTGCCCTGTTTTCTTGTCACCGCCATGTCAATTTTCCGGAGCTACAGGCGCCGGAGCTACAGGCAAAACAGGAGGAGTGGCAGGCTGTTCTTTTCGGACCGCTTCTTTCAGGACACTTCTTGTTGTCAATTTACCGGGCAAAGTGGCAAGCAATATGGAATTCACGATAAAAATAATTGCCAGTATTGAAGTCAGTCTATTCAAAATCGTTGAAGTTTCAGCGCCAAAAACAGTCTCCATCCCTCCTCCTCCGAATATATTTGAAAGAGAAGAACCTTTTCCCGACTGCAAGAGCACTGCTCCTATAAGAAGTACGGAAACCACAATGTGAAAAATCAGTAAAAACATGTACATTT
>CAYOFY010000086.1:0-5725 GCA_964403465.1 uncultured bacterium | reverse complement strand
AGAGAGGGCGACACCGAAGGGGTGCAGGGGAAGGGATTTAAGGAAAGCAGGAAATATTCTTCCACCGCTAAATTCCGGGATAGACAAATCTAAGTATTCGGGTAACGGGGATGCGTTCCGATAAGGAACATCGGGACCCCTCCGAAATTCCCTTTGGGAAAAAGAAGGGAATGATAAGGCGGTCAGTTTCGGCTTCCCTCGTTCCCCTAATCCAAGGTTTGTTTCTATCCCTTCATTAACGCGGTTTCCAGAAATTTCCTGTTTTCTTTGTTTAAATAGAAAGAAGGGAGTGGAGGCTCATGGAAAGATGGAGGGTCATTATCTCCGGGGCGATGGCTCCGGAAGAAAACATGGAGATAGATTATGACCTGTGGCAATCGGCTTCCCGCGGTGCTTCGCCGCCCACCCTGCGTCTCTACCAGTGGCAACCCTCCGCCGTTTCCCTCGGTTACAACCAGACAGCCCATAAAGTAGTAAATACGGAATTCTGTAAAGCCAGCAATATTCCAATAGTCAGGAGACCCACCGGGGGAAGCGCCATCTTCCACGACGCCGAGCTCACGTACTCTTTCTGCGGCAATTTTGATTCACGCCCCTCTTTCGCCTCACCCCTGGGTTCGTACCTTTCGGTATGCGGGGGCATCATCAGGGGGCTGAAAAAGACAGGGATAATGCTGGAAGCGAGGGGATTTTCCGAGGGGAAGGAGCCGTCTTTCACGGGCAGGGACTGTTTTTCCCTCTCGTCAAGGCACGACCTTGTATGCGGGGGTAGAAAGGCGGTCGGTTCCGCGCAGAGGAGGAACAGCGCCGCCTTCCTTCAGCACGGCTCAATCCTCCTTGATATAAGGAAGGATTTATGGGAAAATATATTTCTTGAGGATGTGGACTTCTCAAAGATAGTTTCTGTTAACGAACTGCTGGCGGAAAGAATATCCGCGGACCATCTTGTGAAAATTATCATACAGGGGTTTGAAGAGGCCTTTGGCGCTGTTTTTGAAGAAGGGGAATTGACGGGAGGAAGTCCCGGGAAATAACATCGGGATGACAGGCGCGGTCGGGGCTCGGAATGCCAGAAAGCGTCGGAGGAGGGAGGAGAAAGCAGAATGGGAAAAAATATTGTGGTCGGGGTGAGTGGCTCCATTGCCGCGTACAAGAGTGCGGAGATTGTGCGTGAATTCATAAAGAGGAAATGGAACGTGCAGGTTGTCATGACAGGGGAAGCGATGAATTTCATCACCCCGCTGACGCTTTCCACCCTTTCCGGCAGGCCGGTATATTCGGATATGTTTGATGCAAGGAATTTCAGGGAGGACCATATCTCAATATCGGAGTTTGCTGACATCATGCTTGTTGCGCCTGCCACGGCAAACGTCATCGGCAAACTTGCAGCAGGCATATGCGATGACCTGCTCACCTGCGCCATCTGCGCTTTCAACGGCCCGGTGGTGCTGGCGCCGGCTATGAATGATAATATGTGGAAAAACAGGATAGTCCGGGAAAATGTTGAAAAACTCAGGAAATGCGGTTACCATTTTATCGGTCCTGAAAAGGGAGAACTGGCGTCAGGGAAGGAAGGCACGGGCAGGCTGGCGCAGATTGAAAGGATAGTGGAGTCTGTGGAAAGGGTGGTTAAGAGGTAAGGGGGGAACAAATGGGGAAGAGTTATGAACTGACACCGAAGAAGGTGCCGCAGGTGAACACGAAATACAGGAGGATCAAGACCGAGATACCTGTTCCGGAATCAATCCCGATTCTTGAGAAACTGAGGAAGTACGAACCTGTTTCAATGAGCGGCCAGCCGCTTGTTATATGGGACAGGGCGGAAGGGGTGAACGTTTATGACAGGTACGGCAACAGGTGGCTTGATTTCAGTTCAGGCGTTCTTGTTATAAATGCCGGGCATGCGGCTCCCGAGGTGCTGGCAGGAATAAAAAAGCAGGTTGATAAGCCCCTTTTGCATAACTACTGCTTTCCCTCGGAGATACGGGCGAACCTTGTTGAGAAGATCGCCTCAATTTCACCGGCTCCCCTGAAGAAGGTCTTTCTCCTGACCACGGGCGCCGAGGCGGTTGAGTGCGCCTTCAAACTTGCGAGAACATACGGAAAGAGCAGGAACAAGAAGGTTGTGATTTCCTTTGAGGGAGCATTTCACGGCAGAACGCTTGCAGCGCAGATGCTCGGCGGGATGCCGGCGCAGAAAGAATGGATTGCACATCCTGACCCTGATATTTACCATCTTCCTTTTCCGGGAGAACCCAGGTGCAGGGACAGGAGTTTCGCCTTTTTTGAAAAGAGGATAGAAGAACTGGGGATAGACCCGGAAGACGTCTGCGGTGTCATCTCCGAGACGTACCAGGGGGTCAGCGCCGCCCTCATGCCGGAAGACTACGCGAAAAAACTGAGGAAATGGTGCGACAGGAACGGCGCCGCGCTGATTTTTGACGAGATACAGGCAGGCCTTGGCAGAACCGGAAAGATGTTCGGTTTTCTCCATTACGGGATACTCCCCGACATATTCTGCCTGGGCAAGGGGGTTTCAAGCTCCCTTCCTATCTCCGCGGTTGTGGGCAGGAAGGAGTTCATGGACCAGTATGAGCCGGGAGCCATGACCAGCACGCATACGGGCAACCCGCTCTGCTGCGCCGCGGCTCTGGGAAGCATAGAAGCCATAGAGAAGAACAGACTTGTGGAAAACGCGGCGGCGATGGGCAGAGTCTTTGAGGAGGAACTGCGGAAGATAGAAAAAAAATATGAGTGCATACAGTTTTTATGCGGCAGGGGGCTTGTGTGGGGGCTGCAGATAGGCAAAAAGGGGACGGAAAAGCCGGACCCTGATACCGCATACAGAATTGTGGGCAGGTGCGTTGAAAAAGGGCTCCTGCTGTTTGCGCCCGTGGGACTCGGAGGAGGAACGGTGAAGGTGAATCCTCCGCTGATGATAAACGAAGAGGCGGTGAGGGAAGGATGCGGCGTACTTGACGAGGCGATAAAAGAAGTAACAGATTGAGAAGCAAAATCATCCCTCACCTTAAAGAGGGATTCGGGACAAGGAGGTAGCGGCGTGATGATGGACATACGCGAGGCGGTGGACGCCGGTTTCAGGGAGGCGCTGGATTTCCTCAAGGAGAGCATCAGTTTCAGAAGCATTTCAGGGGAAGGCGAGGAGGAGATACAGAATTTCGTGAGAGAGAAGTTTTCCGTTTTCGGCGATGCTCAACTTGTTGCGGTGCCGGAAGACCTGAAAAAAGACCCGGAATACACCTTCGCGGTGCATGACCTTGACTATACCCGCAGGAAGAACCTTGTTCTGGAATATCCCTCATCGGGCGGCGGCAGGTCGCTCATAATAAACTCGCATTCGGACGTGGTGCCCGCGAAAGACTGGAAGGAGGCGTTCTCTCCATACGAGAAAGACGGTTTCATTTACGGCAGGGGCGCATGCGACGCGAAGGGGCAGGTCGCAGCCATGTACCTTGCCCTGCTGACATTGAAAAGGCTCGGCGTTGCGCTGAAGGGGAAACTGCTTGCCGAGGCGGTGATAGAGGAGGAGGTGGGAGGCAACGGTGCACTCGCTCTCCTGAGACAGGGCTATGAGGCAGACGGCGTGCTTGTCCTTGAGCCGACCGGTTTGAGAATAACGCCTGCCAACAGGGGTGCAGTCTGGTTCAAACTTGAGGTTGAGGGCAGGTCCGTGCACATGGGCAGGATAACCGAAGGCGTGAACGCCATTGAGAAGACCTGCTTCCTGATGCACCGGATGAAGGAATACGAGCGCCGGCTGATTGAGGAGAGCAGGAACGTTCCCCTCTTTGAAAAGTTCCGCGAGCCGGTCCAGGTGAACTTCGGGACCATCAGTGGTGACGGCTGGCCCTCAATGGTGTGCGGCAGGGTTATCCTGGAAGGCGGTGTCGGGTTCCTGCCGAACAAGAATCTTGCGGGAATAAAGAAAGAACTTGCGGAAGTGATAGAAACCAGCGGCGATGACTGGATAATCAATCATTACAAACTCTCTTACCCGAAACTTCACAATGATGCCTATGCCATACCCGCGGACCATCCGCTGGTGGAAGCAGTCAGGCAGGCGACTGTTGATTCGGGAAGGACACCCGAGGTTGAAGGATTCGTAGCAAGTTGTGACGGACGACTCTTCAACAAGGTTGGAAGGATGCCTGTCGTTGTATTCGGGCCTGGGAGACTTGAGGACGCCCATTCGGACAGCGAGAGGATAGAGACGGGAGAGATAAGGACGGCCGGGGAGATTCTGGTCAGGACGATACTGAACTGGTGCGGAACAAGAAAGTAAGTGAAGACAGGAAATCTCTTTCCGCCACCGGAAAATTGCCGTTTCTTTTGCAGGGACGGTGTCTTACTTCACACAAGGTTGTCATTGCGAGTGTTTTTCACGTGGCAATTGACGTTTTCTGTCATCCCGGCATGTCTTAAGCCGGGACCTATTACTTTTTTCTGGATCCCTGCTTACTATCCACAGGGATGACAAACTGCGTCAGATTGCTTCGCTGGCGCTCATAATTATATCGTACCTGTTAGTGAATCTGTTGGATGAGATGGGGGGACAAGATGATTAAATTGGGGGTCATTGGCGCGGGCAAGTTCGGGACAAACATCCTGAACGCCTTCAAACAGATGGAATCGGACGGCAGGTGCAAACTTGCGGCGATATGCGACATAAACAGGGATGTTCTGGAAAGCCAGTCAAGAAAGTACGAAGTGAAGGGCTACACGGACTACAGGGAGATGATTAAGACGGAAAAAGACATCTACGGGATAGCCGTTGCCACGCCCGACCCGTTCCACAGGGAGCCGGTGATGTACGCGGCAGGCGCGGGAAGGCACATCTTTGTTGAAAAGCCCATGGACGTTACGGTTGAGGGATGCAGGGAAATGATGGAGGCGTGCGTAAAAAACAGGGTTCTCCTCCAGGTGGATTTCCACAAGCGTTTTGACCCGTTTCACATCGCGGTGAGGAAGGACGTGAGGGAAGGCAAGACCGGCGAGATAGAGTACGGCTACGCGCACATGGAAGATAAAATAGTGGTGCCTCGCGACTGGTTCCCTGGCTGGGCGTCAAAGAGCTCCCCGGTCTGGTTTCTCGGTGTCCACATGTTTGACCTGGTCAGGTGGATAATAGGCAGTAACGGAAAGAAGGTGTATGCGAGGGGCAGGAAACTGAAACTGAAGTCTCTCGGCATAGATACCTATGATTCCGTTTCGGCGATGGTGGAGTTTGAAAGCGGAGCGGTGGTGACCTTTGACGTTTCCTGGATACTGCCGGAGGATTTCGAGGCAATCGTGAATCAGGGGTTCCGCCTTGTGGGAGACAGAGGTCTCGTGGAGTGCGACAGCCAGGACAGGGGCACGAGGGTCTCCTACGAAAAACAGGGCGTTATGACGTACAACCCTGTTTTCCTGAACGAGAACAGGGATGGCAAGACCGGAACAGTAAGGTATTCCGGGTACGGTATTGAAAGCATTGCGGATTTCGTGTATAATCTTGAGTATCTTGCGGCCGGTGGCACGCTGGACAGACTGCAGGGAGGCGTGACAGGGCTTGGAGAGGACGGCATTGAAGTCACGAAGATAGCGGTTGCCGTTCACAGGTCGCTGGATAGCGGTAAAATAGAATCAGTGTAGTCTTTCAATTGCATCTGTATTGTCATTGCGAGCGTTTTTTGCGTGGCAATCTCAACATAATGCCTCGCAATGA
>CAYOFY010000085.1:2082-5902 GCA_964403465.1 uncultured bacterium | reverse complement strand
CTTTTTACACCTAAAGAACTACTACTTTCTGTCCAAACAAAGGGGACAGGCTCACACCCCATGGAGATACAAGCAGGGAGTGACCACCATAGTAAGCACCAATAGCATCGAAAATTGATTCTATGTCGTAAACATGGAACTTGTTTACAACCTTGGCGGTGTATTGTACGGATTTTGAGCTATCAAATAAACGGTTTGTCTGGATTGTCAAGCCGTAACAATATGGCAATATTAAGAAAAGCAAAATCATAAAAGTGTTTCTGTTTTTTATGTTATATTTTTCCCCGTGGAAATATACCAGAATCGCTAATAAGAAAAATGCAGTCAATAGCGGATTAACAACGTGTTTGAATCCGATTATATGTGAATCCAGTATTGTCCGGGTAACTACTGCAAATGTGGGGAGAATAAGGGCGAAACCGGAATGTTCAGACATTTCTTTGTTTATCGGGTTGAACCAGATTGAACCTTTTGAACGAATGAAAATAAAAATAGCGCATAAAGGAAGAAGACAACAGAGCAACATCAGCATAATATTAAGAAAAGAATAGAAAAATAATGCCCAGATGAGCAGCAAGATTGAGACAAGATTCAGAAATCTGGCGGCTTTGTTTTCAAATGCAGTTCCGGTTGAATCAACAATGGTCCTTTCGGCGATATTATCAGGTTCATGGGTATCCAGAGCTTTTTTGACCTTGGCCTTGATATCATCAGGTATTTCCTCCAAACTTTTGTAAACTCTGGCAGGAGCATCTCCCTTAAGGATTTTTTCAAACATCGCCCTGACGTCCTCGGGCATTTCGTCCAGGCTATTGTATTCTCTACCATTAAATTTGAATTTCTTATCTATCTTGAAATTAACCTTGAATTCCATATCATCACACATCTAACAAGAACAATCTGCTCATCTTTTCACTTGACATCCTCCATCTGACCATCAAGAAGCAACCTTCCAGAAGGATGTTCTGTTTTCGCTACCCATATTATACTCCGTTTATCCGGTTGTCAATTCCTGTCTGCTTCTGTTAGTTGTTCTTTATTGCGGGGCAGGTCACCCTTGTCAGAAATGTCAGGTAGACCATTGTTGTGATTGTGGAAAAATCTTAATCTGTGATATCATCAACGGAGGGTACGGGATAGTTTTTGGCCGTTCAAAGGTTCTAAAATCGTCCAACATCCCCAGCTTTTATTAAACCATATAGGAGGAGACAGAGAAAGTGGAAAAACAATCATGTCAGTTTAACCGCGGGTACGGGCATATGGTCCAGGATTACTATGTTGAGGCCGTACGTGAAGCGAGAATGGAAAGGGAGAAAAGGTTACGGGAGATACGGACAAGAAAACAGGCGGAAAAATACAGGGATTACGTCATGTCCGCGATACGGAAAGCATTCCCGCTGCCTGAACATAAGACACCGCTTAATGCAAGAGTGACCGGCGTGCTTGAAAAACCCGGCTACCGGATAGAAAAGGTCATCTTTGAAAGCAGGCCAGGGTTATTCGTTACCGGCAATCTGTATCTTCCTTCAGTAATGAAGAAGAAGGCCCCCGGAGTCATTGCCGCCATCGGCCATGTAACTGTTGAAGGCAAGGCTTATCCGCTCTACCAGGAGTTCTGCCTGCGTCTTGTGAAATCGGGTTTTGTCGTTCTTTCGTATGACCCTATCAGCCAGGGTGAACGCGACCAGTATCCATTCCTTCCGGAAAAGGAGTCCCTGCGTACAAACTGCTGTTATGCTCACAACATGATGGGAAAACAACTTGACCTTACCGGTGATTTTTTCGGCGCATGGAGGGCATGGGACGGTATACGGGCACTTGACTATCTCCTGAGCAGAACCGAGGTTGACAATAAAAAGGTCGGAGTAACAGGAAACTCCGGTGGAGGCACGCTGACAACATGGCTCTCGGCGCTTGATGAACGCTTCACGATGGCCGCACCGTCCTGTTTCATCACAACCTTTCTCGCAAACCTTGAAAATGAACTGCCCGGGGATAATGAACAATGTCCTCCCGGTGTCATCGCCGCGGGTCTTGAACATGCAGATTTCTTCATGGCAAGGGCCCCCAGGCCTGTTCTTCTCCTCGGACAGAGATATGACTTCTTTGACCGCCGGGGGTTGAAGGAAGCGTACAGAGATATCAGAAATTTCTACAGATTTTTTGAGGCAGAAGGTGATGCAAGACTTTTTATCGGAGGGTCCTACCATGGATATTTTGCCGACGACCAGAAAAAGATGGTGGAGTTTTTCTGCAAATATTCGGGTCTGAAACCTCACAAGGAAGGTGTCTCCGGCCTTGTGGAAAAAACGAAAAATCTGTGGGCGACCAGAAAAGGACAGGTGGCCGCAGAGGGGTCAAGACCAGCCTGTGAAATAATTGCTGAAAATGCGAGAAAACTGGTTCAAAAACGCAAGAAACTCGAAGCCGGGGAAATTATTGCTGCAGTCAGAGAGATACTTGGAATTGCTATCCCCAAAGACCCGCCGCACTACCGTATCCTGCGCGCTATCGTCTCAGGAGAAGATATAAGAATGCGCTACGGCGTTGAGACCGAGAAAAATATCAGGGCAATCCTGCATAAGCATCTTGTGGAAAAAAATTACGGCTCAACGCTGGATGTTGAAAAAACCGTTCATCTTTACCTGCCGCACATAAGCGCAGAGGAAGATATGCGCGATGATGCGCTGACCAAAAAGATGATTAAGGCGGGAATTCCTCTCTACTGCCTTGACGTGCGTGGACTCGGAGAATCACTGCCCGATGAGACGGCGGATTTTTTCAATCCATACGGCAAGGACTACATGTACAAGAGTTACGGGCTCATGCTGGGTAAAAGTTATCTCGGGCGCAGGGTCTGCGACGTCCTGCGTGTCCTTGCGCTATTGAAACATGAAGGGGCACGGCAGATATACCTTTATGGACGCGGACAGGGAGCGGTAATTGCGCTTTTTGCGGCGTTACTGGACAAGGACATTAGAAAGACCGTTTTAAAAAATGCGCCTGTTTCCTTTTATGAGTGGACACAGACACCTTCCGTATTGTGGCCTGACGCCAATTTCCCCCGTGGAATACTTAAAAAACTTGACATCCCTGACTGCCTCCGTCTTCTCGGCAGGAAAGTCCAGGTGATAGAACCATGGGGACCTGATATGAAACCGGCCAAAAAACATGGAAAATAGAATTATCAGGGAAATTACCAGGGTATTGGAAAACATCAGTGACAATCACTATGACCGGTTATCCTCTATCTTAAAGAAATCCAGGAGAGTCTTTGTTGCCGGTACAGGGAGAAGCGGGCTGATAGGAAGGTGTTTTGCGATGCGGCTGAGACACCTTGACGTAGAGAGCTATGCTGTCGGGGAAACAATATGTCCTCCTATAGCAAAGGGCGACCTGCTGGTGTTAATCTCTTGCTCCGGAGACAAGAAAACACTTCTTGAACTCGGTAAAATAGCGAGAGGGGAAGGAGCAAAAGTCCTTTGCATAACCTCTGCGTTTAAGAATCCCCTGGCAAAATTCTCCGATTACAGGGTAATTATTCGGGTTGAAAAATCCGTACAGTTCGGGAACTCTCTTTTTGAACAGTCGGTTTTTATTTTTCTTGAAACTTTCATAGAATACCACCGCAGGAAAGAGAAAATCTCCCCCTCAAAGATGTACCCAAGGCATGCCAACCTGGAATAATATACCTGTGTCATTTTTGCCCATATCTGTCAGAATGATACCGCCCATACCACTTCTCAATCTCTTTTTCATTGAGGGGCTTGATTTTCTTTCCCGCGAATTTACCCATCGTAATGGCATGATAGGAAACCTC
>CAYOFY010000085.1:0-1982 GCA_964403465.1 uncultured bacterium | reverse complement strand
CCTGAAATAGAAAAAACCGTGATAAACTTTGAATGGGTATGACAGACACCCCCGATTTTTCTTATATTCCTGTAAAGAAATAGATGGTGAGGAGTATCCACCGAAGGTTTCAGGGTTCCTCTCCCTGCCACTCTGCCCTCAAGGTCAACCACGGTTATCATATCCTCTTTAAGAGACTCATAGGTAACTCCGCTCGGTTTTATGTAGACCCTGCCTGTTTTCCTGCATATACCGCTTACATTGCCCTGCGTCCCGTAAACAAGGTTGTTGTTGTAGAGAGAAAGGTTTGCCTTCCATACTTCATGTTTAAGAGTGTTCATTTATCCCTGACTCCTTCCCCGAAAATCCCCTCTTCGTCCCCCCTTTGCAAAGGGGGGTACGGGAGGATTTTACAATTGCTTTTTACTATTTGCCCGATGTTGAAGAGGTTATGATTTTCCGCTCTGTATCCTCAGGAGTTCTTTCATTACGTGATGAAGGTTCTTGTTCGCTGTCTTAATACCAAAAACATCATGCACGTCCTTATAGAGACGGTAAATACGGTCATATATCCCCTTATTTTTCCTGTCAGGTTTATAAACAACTTTCTTAAACCGGCATATCTTGCTCCGGGCCTCATCAACATCCTTGAATCCGTCTTTCTCCTTTCCTGCCGCGATAGCCCCGAAAACCGCGGCGCCGACCGCGCAGGTCTGGCCGGAAGCCGCAATCTTAAGAGCCCTGCCTGTAATATCCGCATATATCTGCATAAGGAGCGGGTTTTTATCGGGGATGCCCCCTGTTGCCACTATCTCCTTTATTTCCACTCCGTACTCTTCCATTCTTTCAATTATGACCCTTGCTCCGAAACCCGTTGCCTCAATCAATGCCCTGTAAACCTCTTCCGGCTTTGTGCTGAGCGTAAACCCGAGAATGAGTCCGGTAAGCTTCTGGTCAATGAGAACATTCCTGTTTCCGTTGTGCCAGTCAAGGGCAAGAAGCCCGGACTGTCCCGGTTTTATTTTTGATGCCAGAGAAGCGTACTTCTTATGCAGGTCTCCGGCACCTGCCGCTGAGAATTTTTTAATGAACCAGTAAAAAATATCTCCCACTGCCGACTGTCCTGCTTCTATTCCGATGAATCCCGGGATAATTGAGTGAGGGACAATGCCGCATATGCCCGGGATGAACCTCAGTTTCTTGCCTGCCGGAGAGACGGTCATATCGCATGTTGATGTTCCGATAATCTTCACAAGAACGCCGGGCCTGACCCCTGCTCCTACCGCTCCCATATGCGCATCAAAAGCACCGACGCTAACCGGTATCCCCTCGGGCAGTCCCAGTTTCTCCGCCCACTCCCTGCATAAGAAACCCGCAATATGACCGGCGGGATATGCCTTTTCATACAGTTTATTCCTTATTCCTCTTAAGGAGCCATCCAACCTGCAGAGAAAATCCTCGTCCGGAAGTCCACCCCATTCCTCGCTGTACATGGCTTTGTGCCCTGCGGCACATACACTCCTGACTGCTTCCGCCGGACTTTTTTTGCCGCTTAATACCGCGGGAATATAATCGCAATGTTCTATGAAACCCGCCATGGCATTAAAGACCTTTTTATCAGTCCGTACCAGATGAAGCAATTTTGAGAAAAACCACTCGGACGAATAGACACCTCCTATCTTTGACAGATATTCAGGTCGCATCTTCCTCGCCAGTCCGGTAATCTCTTCTGCCTCATCTGCGGCCGTATGGTCCTTCCACAGATATGCCATTGCATTCTTATTGTTCCTGAACAGCTCATAAAACGAGAGCGGAACAAGGTTCTTATCCACGGGGAGAGGAGTGCTGCCGGTTGTATCAACACCTATCCCTATTACCTGTTCGGGGCTGAATCTTTTGTTTTTTTTGGCCTTTACCATGGCAGCCCTGACCGCCTTTTCAAGCGCCATGTGGTAATCATACGGATTCTGCCTTGCAAGATGAGGGTTCTTCTCGTCAAGAAT
>CAYOFY010000084.1:0-6008 GCA_964403465.1 uncultured bacterium | reverse complement strand
TGTGACATTAGTTATGCATATATCAATAGTCTGAGCATAAGGAGAGACGAGGATGGACTTATGGATGTTATTGATCTGAGAGACGGGATGATATTTGAGTATGGTGGAAATATATATACCGTAATGAGTGCGGTGCATACCCACCAACAGCAAAGGCGCGGGCTTGTCCGTCTGAAAGCAAAGGATATAAAGACAGGCAAGGTATTGCAGGATACGTTCAGGTCAGATATACAGGTTAAGCCGGTCTATGTGGACGAAGTAAACCTTGTCTATCTTTATGCCGATGGAAACGATTATCATTTTATGGACAATAGTACGTACGAACAATTCATCATTGCGGCTGAGGTTCTCGGAGACACGAGAAATTACATGAGGGAGAATCTTGAAGTGACAGGCCTTTTTCACAACGGGAAGATACTTGACATAAAAATGCCCATAACTGTTGACCTTACAGTAATTGAAGCAGAACCGGGGCACAAAGGGGATACTGTTCAGGGTGGCAAGAAGAAGGCAAGACTTGAAACGGGAATGACCATCCAGACACCGCTTTTCATTGAAGCGGGAGATAAGGTCAAGGTTGATACAAGAACCGGAGAATACGTTACCCGGGTATAGATGGCATATTGGCAATTGGCGTGTGGCAAGTGGAAAGAGGCAAAGACTGAAAAACAGAATCAAAACCCCTCACGAGAGGGTGCAGCAAGGTTGAGATTGCCACGAGCCGATGGAATCGGCTCTCGCAATGACAGAAAACGTCGGTTCCCCGAAAAACAAAAACGGGGCAAGCGGTATAAGGAGAATGATGGGACCGGAAGAGCTCAAAATATATGCTGACTTCATGAAAAAATATGAGTTGGATTATCTTGAAGTCAGAAAAGGTGATTTTTATCTGGTTCTCGGCAAAAAGGGAGCGATGAACCGCGCATCTTCCGGCAGGTCTGTTGAAAAAGTTCCCAGCGTCGATACGGATGAAATAATGGAAGAATACAAACAGCCTTCCCAGAAGCTGGAAAACGTTGTGTATATAAAAGCTCCGCTCGTAGGCGTTTTCTATAAAGCGCCTTCTCCGGAAAGTCCTCCGTTTGTCGAGCTGGGAGGATCTGTAAGAAAAGGAGATATCCTTTGCATAGTTGAGGCAATGAAGGTAATGAATGAGATAAAATCAGATTATGAGGGAGTTGTCAGGGAAATACTCGTGGAAAACGGAAAACCCGTAGAATACGGACAGATCCTTTTTGTAATTCAACTATCCACCTCATCGGGAACTAACTCACCTGCAAAGACTGATAAATAGCAATGTTCAGGAAAGTCTTTATAGCCAACAGAGGCGAGATTGCGCTCAGAGTTATAAGGAGTTGCAAGGAATTAGGTTTGAGCACGGTGATTGGTTTTTCAGAAGCCGATACGGAGTCCCTGCCTGTGAAACTCGCCGATGAAAAAATATGCATAGGGCCCGCTCCTGCAACCGAGAGCTATCTCAATATACCTTCAGTCGTAAGCGCCATTGAAATTACCGGAGCCGATGCCGTGCATCCGGGTTACGGTTTCCTGTCGGAGAATATACCCTTTGTTGAGATATGCGAAGCGTCAAGGATTACTTTTATAGGCCCCACGGCTGAAAACATAAGGATGATGGGGGATAAATCTCTTGCCAGGAAGACCGCGAAAAGTTATAAAATTCCCGTCATACCCGGTTATGAAGAAAATGTCCTGAAGGCGGCATTGGCGCATGCAAAGAAGATAGGATTCCCGGTCATCATAAAGGCCAGCGCCGGCGGCGGCGGAAGAGGGATGAGGCGGGTGAATACGGTTGATGAATTTCAGAAACTCTGGACTACCTGTCAGGAGGAGGCAAAGGCATCTTTCGGAGAAAGTGCTCTCTACCTTGAGAAATTTCTGGAAAGACCCAGGCATATAGAAATACAGCTCATAGGAGACAGGAGAGGCAATGTAATAGTTTTCCCCGAAAGAGATTGCTCTATTCAGCGCAGGCATCAAAAACTAATTGAGGAAAGCCCGTCTCCATTTGTGGATGAACGATTGAGAAAAAGACTTTACCGTTATGCGTATAGACTTGCGAAAAGGATCGGTTACCAGAGTGCAGGTACAATAGAGTTTCTTGTTGATTCAGATGGAAAGCCGTACTTTATTGAAATGAATACCAGAATACAGGTTGAGCACCCTGTTACTGAAATGGTCACGGGCATAGACCTTATGAAGAACCAGATACTTGTCGCGCAGGGGGATAAACTCGGTTTTAATCAAGAGGATATAAGAACAAGGGGCCACGCTATTGAATGCAGAATAAATGCTGAAGACCCTTCCCACAACTTCCTCCCGTCCCCGGGGAGGATAGAAAGACTTTTCCTGCCGGGAGGGCCGGGTATAAGAATAGATACGCATATATACGAGGGTTATTCAGTACCTCCTTTCTACGATAGTTTGATTATGAAACTCATATCGTACGGAAGGACGCGCTCGGAAGCGATTGAGCGGATGCGAAGGGCTTTTGACGAGATAGTCATAGGGGGTATGAAAACGACCATCCCTCTGTATAAAAAGATATTTGCACATCCTCTGTTTTTAAGCGGGAGGTACAGCGTCAAGTGGCTTGAGAATTTTCTTGAATCCGAGGCGGCAAAAAATTCTTCGGCAGCAGTGGTAAAATCCTGATTGCACCAGAGCGATACCGATTTGACATCGTCGTACAAAAAGAGGGGGGACGCAATGGAGGAAAAGTACGGGAATGTGAAAATAGACAACGAGGTTCTGGCGTCAATAGCTGCGGTTGAGGCGAAGACAGTGCCTGGCGTACACAGGATATTTACAAGCCTTGTTGGAGGAATAGCCCAGTTCATAAGAAAAGCCCCGGATGCGGGTGTCAGGGTTGTGGTCGGTGAAAACGAGGTCAGTTTTGAACTCCGGGTCATCATTGATTACGGCGCCAATATTCCTGAAGTCACCTACCAGATTCAGAAAAAGATAAAGGATGAGGTTGAAAGAATGTCGGGACTGAAGGTCGCGAATGTTGACGTTGTTGTTCGCGGGGTGCACATGTCCAGAAAACAGGACCAGGAAGAAAAAGAAGAAAACGAAGAGGTGAAAAATGATAATTGACCTGCACACACATACACTTCTTAGCGACGGGGATTTGCTGCCTTCAGAACTTGCAAGGAGGGCGGAAGAAAAGGGCTGCGGTATCATAGGAGTAACGGATCACGTGGATTTTTCCAACTATGAAGAGGTGATAGAATCACTTTGCAGGGCGGCGCTCCATATAAATGAAACCATGAGGATAAAAATGATTCCCGGTGTTGAATTAACTCACGTTCATCCGGGCGAGATCCCTGAACTTGCCCGTATTGCAAGAAAAGCCGGAGCCAGGCTTATTGTTGTCCACGGAGAGACGATTGTGGAGCCGGTTTTGAAGGGAACCAACAGGAAAGCCCTGGAATCTGATATAGATATACTTGCTCACCCCGGGATGATGGACAGGGAGGATGCGAAGATAGCTGCGGAAAGAAAGATAAGCGTTGAGATTTCCGGGAGGGCAGGACACAGTTTTTCAAACGGGCATGTTGTCCGTCTATGGTATGAATACGGATTTCCCCTGGTGCTCAACACCGACACACACTCTCCGGAGGATCTTGTTGACGAAAAATTTGCGGAGGCACTTGTTATTTCTGCAGGAGTGAAGGCGGAGGATACGAAAAAAGTCCTGGATAACAGCATCTCTCTTGCGAAGAGAATTCTTTATGGAAAATAATATGGAACGCTCATCAGGAAAAGACTTTTTGCTGACGAGGAATAATTTTGCCGTCGTATTGACTGGAGGGGAGGATAGAATTTCTGTCAACAGGGCTTTCAGTGACGTCGGCTGGTGCGAGTTCAGGGTGGACGAGTTTTTAAGAGATTTTCCTGAAGAAGAGATTACAGGATGGTTGTCCGTAAACAGGAAGTCCGTTGATTTCATAGGAACGGTGAGGAGTGACAGAGAACGACAGGACAGAGGTTTGCATATACCCGAGGGAAAACGCCTTGAAATATACAAGAAAATCATTGAACGCGTGGACTATATTGACGTTGAAATAAAAAGCAGGATAGCGGAGGAAGTCAGCAACCTGGCTCGAAAAAAGAGGAGGAAGGTAATCCTGTCCTATCACAATTTCTTGAGAACGCCTTGCTGCAAGACCCTTGAAAATATATACAGGGAAGGCATGATGCTGCGGCCGGATATAATAAAGGTTGCAGCAAACGTTCGGTCGGGAACCGACCTGCTTACCCTGATTTCTTTTACATCCCGCTACGCGAAGAAGTTCCCTCTTGTCGTGATACCAATGGGCGTTCCGGCATGCTGCCGGCTGATACCGCTCTATTTCGGGTCGCTTTTTACATATATTTCTCTTGGCAAGAAAACAGCGCCGGGCCAGATTTCCCATGAAGAACTGCGGTCAATGAAGTGGTTATTATGATTGCAGATACCGGGTGGGTGTGGAAATTCTTTGACAGAAGATGAAAGTTGTGGTATATTGCATTGAGTAAAGGCGGCAAGGATGCTGCCATAATACGTACAATTTGAACTGAGACATGGAAGTCTCAGGCGAAAGGCAAAGCAGCCCGCGTTATCTATGGATATCGCGGGTTTTTTTATTCTGGGGAGGATTGTGAAAATGGAAAAGGAAACTTTTAACCCGTTCATGGTCGTGCAGGAACAGCTTGATGAATGTGCAAAGATTGTGAAACTGGATGAAAACATCCATAGTATCCTGCGAAGACCGATGATGGAAATACATGTCTCCCTGCCGGTGAAGATGGATGACGGTTCCATGAAGATATTCCAGGGGTTCAGGGTGCAGTACAATAATGCTCTCGGGCCTACCAAGGGAGGAATAAGATTTCATCCCGATGAGACCATAGATACGGTGAGGGCGCTGGCTGCATGGATGACATGGAAATGCGCCCTTCTCAACCTCCCTCTCGGGGGGGGCAAAGGGGGAATCATATGCAATCCCAAGACGATGTCGCCGGGAGAATTGGAGAGATTGAGCCGCGTATACATAGACAGGATATGGAAATATATCGGTCCCGAGGAAGATATACCTGCTCCCGATGTGTATACCACGCCGCAAATAATGGCGTGGATGATGGATGAATATTCAAAGATCGCCCAGAAAAACCAGTTCGGTGTGGTTACCGGCAAACCCCTGATTCTGGGCGGTTCTCCCGGGAGAGACGATGCCACCGCAAGAGGCGGGCTGTATGCCTTGAAGGAAGCATCCGACGAACTCGGTCTGGATCTGAGCCGTTCAACTGTCGCAATACAGGGATACGGTAATGCTGGATATCATGCGGCGTCGCTTGCCAGAAGCATGTTCGGGTGCAAAATAATTGCTGTAAGCGATAGCCGCAGTGCTGTCTACAACAAGGAGGGGCTTGTTCCGGAAGACGTGCTGCAGCATAAACTCAAGACCTCTTCAGTCAGGGGGTTCCCCGGCACAAAAGAAATAACAAATGAGGACCTGCTTGAGTTGAATGCCGATATCCTGGTTCCGGCAGCGCTTGAAAATGTCATAACGGCCAGGAATGCAAAGAATATCAAGGCAAAAATACTTGTGGAATTGGCAAATGGACCAACCACCCCGGAAGCGGACGCAATACTCTTCTCCAAGGGGGTGCATGTTCTTCCTGATTTTCTATGCAACGCCGGGGGTGTAACAGTATCATACTTTGAAATGGCGCAGAATTTTGCGATGTATTACTGGGACAGGGAAGAGGTGAACAAGCGGCTTGCGTGGAAAATGGCTGAGGCATATCATTCGGTCTTGCACAACTCAAAGAAATACAGGATCAATATGCGTCAGGCAGCATATGTTGTTGCCGTAAGCAGGGTCGGTGAGGCCATGAAACTCCGCGGCTGGGTATAGTTCAGAAGTTAGAAGTGGAAAGTAAGGACCAGGAATTCCGACATAACAATGTTTGGTATGCATGCGCCCAACCGGGCGGCTTTC
>CAYOFY010000083.1:0-6376 GCA_964403465.1 uncultured bacterium | reverse complement strand
TGGGAACCTTCGTTAAGAAACTTTACAATTATAACTGGTACAAGAAATTCTACAGGTACCACTGTTATTACTGGTGGGTCTTCTTTATTTCGGTCTTCCTCCACGCCTTTCTCGCCCTGAGGTATTAATATGTGACGGGGAAATCTTTCACTTCCTCATCCTTGCAGGTCTGTGTGTAACAAATACCAATTATGCCCAGAATAAGACATTGCCGCTTCTTCCCGTAAAACAATCTATGATAAGCACGACGCCGTTCAATACAAACTGCCCTACTATGAGCCCCACGAAAAAGTTCTTGCCTTTTTCATGTACCTTTGCCCCTCCGTATCTCAGCAACATGGTCTTGATAAGCCACGCTATGAATATTGAGAACCAGAGGTTTTTCGTCATATACAGAGTTGAAAAAGCAAAACCGAGAGGATGAAACGGAAACCACAGAAATCTCATTCTCATAGCCTGCAAGAATATTGCGAATAAGACACCTGCGCCTGCAAATGAAAGATACAGCCAGCGAGTCCCCTGAGGGTTCTTTATCTGCTCTGCTATGTAGCGCCATGGATATTGCGGACCCGAAATGAAAAACCATGATTCGGCATTTACGGCTCCGTATTTGTATCCCAGAATTATCGTTGCCCATATGGATGAAAAAAGTGCGACAAGGATAGAAAGAAGAATCGCCCAGAAAACGATTCTCTTTCTTTTCTTTATGTCTTCCAGCATCTTCAGCCCGTTTGCCACTGAAGCCATGACAAAGGTTCTGACGTCTGAAGTATAGACAAACGACATCCCCAGGGAAGCAAGGCCGGACACCCCCAGGGCGTTTGAACCCAGCAGGGAGGTAGTTGCAACGGGTGCAATGACAGGGGCTCTCGTGGCCGCAAGCCCTCCTTCCGTGATCACCCTCGTTATGCCTATGAATATGACAAAGGCGAAAAAGATGAATATGGCCGACGCGATGGGCGGCAAGCCGCTTGCAACAAGCCACAGGAATATGAACACCAGTGCGAAGATTATCCCGAAGAATGAAGTCCTGTAGGAGACAATTTCCTCCTCATCAGACAGGCCGGTTTTCTTCCCGACCGCCTTTCTGCAGACATCCGCCAGATACCTCCTTGATTTCCAGAAACCGTAAAGAACTATCACTATCAGTGTTCCGAATGCCGCCCACCCGATCACGGGACTCTCCTCGGTGTACGGGATAAACTCGGTAATACCGAAACCGGTCATATTGAAAATTCCCTGTTGTAACGTCGAGAAAAGGGAGAAGAACCACAGGCTGAAAGAGAGCGGCAGGCTCACAAAATAACTGAATCCTATCATGGGAAAACTCACAAGGAATATCAAGCTCATCGTTCTTCTGAATATTGGAATACCTTTTCCAAGGCCGACGTGCGGGAAGAGAGGGAAATAGAAATGCAGCGCGTTTATGCACCCGAAGATGACGGGGATGATGAAACCCGCCCAGAATATCCCGTTTTTAAATAAGTTGTTTTCCGCTGAGTATATGAGCTGCATGGGAGCCCTTGTAAGCGGGTAATTCAGTTTTTCCCTCTCCGACCACTGCTTTCTCATCACGACCATCAGAAGAATCATAACCGCATATACTGCCAGGATAAGAGGTACCCACGCAGACAGGGGTTTTATCCAAGATGCCCACGGTATTGATTGACCCTGCGGAATCCCTTCAAAAAACCAGCTTATGGCCTTGTTGTCCTGTAAAAGAAGCCATTTTTGCATGCGCGATATGAAAAGTTCCTCCCATTTGTTGCTTATATTTGCATAGTATCTGGTTCCGCTTATAAGCGGTATGAGATACAGCGTCAATCCCATGGTGGGAATGGAGCAGGCGACTATCATCATGATATAAATCAGGATAAGTTCGGAAAACGAAAAAGAAAACCTGGGCAGGAATTTTCTCGCGAAGTAGTTGTAGAGAGTCAGCCAGAAAATAAAGAATATTGCTGCGGGAGTGGTGAAATCCAGCGACATGTAGGAGCCTTTGACAACCATGAGGTTATATACATCACCGGCTCCTATTACGAACGAAAGAACCAGGCCCGTTAAAACGGCCCTCAAGGTAAAGATTTTTTCCCCGGGCATCTCCTTCCTCATATCCTGGCAAGAATTCCGTTCTTCAAAAAGGTGTCGGCACTTCCTTTGAGAAAAACAGTTTTCTCATCTGCCTTTCAATATTTTATGTGATTTCTCCGCCGGCGTCAATCCGCTTATCTTCCTTTTCCATCTCATTAACGCCGCCCTGCAATTCTCCGGCATAATCTCTCTCCGTTTACATGACCTCCTTCCATTTGACAGGCAAAAGAGGATAGTAGTTTAATATTACTCCCGGCACCAAGAATGCTGGCTGAATAAGGAGGGGAAGAAAATGGTGTGGAAAGAGCACAAAGGGAGTTACTACACCCTGGAACTGAAACATCCGCAACCCAAATTGCCGAACTCGTATTTCTGGACATGGGATCACAGCACCAACTGGGTTCTTGATGACCCCGGGCTGCAAAATTCAGGATGTCACAATCCATACCTGAAAAGACCGGAGGCGTTTATAGAGGATTACCAACGGCTTACGGATTTTTCAGCAGGTCTCGGTATTAAGGGAATTGTCGTCTGGGGCTTTCTGAGAGATTCTCATGGCGGCGTTGAATATGCAAAGCGCGTTGCAGGCTATGCTTCAGAGAGAGGCATTGCCATTATGCCGGGTGTTGGAACTACATGGTACGGCGGAGTCTATTACGAGGGGAATCACCCTTACAACATGGAGACCTTCATATGCAAAAATCCATCTGTAAGGATGCTGGATGAAAAAGGTAATACAAAAACCTACGCTGGAGTCTCATACGGTGTCTGCCCAACACATCCACTGTTCAGGGAATGGCAGGAGGAATCAATCCAATGGCTTTTCAGGGAATTTGCAATTGGAGGCGTGAACCTTGAAAACGGAGATTTCATAACCTGCGAATGTCCTCGTTGCAGAGAGGTGCGACATAGCCGGCCGGAAGATGAACCCGCCGTGTACTGTTTTCAGGAAATGGGATATGCTCCGGCACTGCGTATGCTTGAAGACAGGATGGATACTTCCATTATCAGCTATGCGACATACACCGGATTTGTCCCCGGTAAAAACCCCAGTTCTGCGGAGATTGTCCAGAACGGTTCATACATGCAATGCGCAAGACCCCAGATGTTCGACAGGTTCCATAAAGGGAGCGTTGCTCAGTGGACAATCACCGGAATGACCCTCAGAAAACCCCTGCCGTTGACTGTGTATCTTGATGACGGCGTACCCGACGCGGTATTTGAGAATCCCTGTTGGCCTAAAGATGTCAGACCTCCATCAATACGAAGCACGGCTTTCCAACATTATCCCAGCCAATGGTCGGGAGACCGTTACAGGGAGGGGATCAGTGTAATCAAAGAATCCTGTCTCCGCGCATATAGTTCCGGAATGGAGGGCGTGGCCATTCATGGCGAGGTCACATCCCGGTACATTCCATGGGCTTTGAACTATCTTGCATTCTCGCATTTCGTTCATTGGCCGGAGGATTCACTGAGAGATTTTGCAAAAAAACTCTTGGCAATGTGCTGGAAAGCGAAGAAGCCGCTCAGTTGTTTGTCGAAATCCTTGCCCGTTGGAACGCCGGTTGTGTAACGGAAGAGGATAGAAAGGAAATCCGGTCAAAGATGAGAAGTTTCCAGTTCCTCAAAGGTCCTGGCAAAAAAACAATTGTGGAGATTAACCGCTGGCAATTCTGGCACTGGTTGGACAGTATGGTCAACAGACTTGTTGAAGACCAGACAGTAAGTTTCCTGTGAATGCCCTTCCCCCCGAAAACCGCGGGAGAATGGCTGCTCAATCTCGCTAAGGGCAAGACACCAAGCGCATAAAAGGGAATTTTACTCTATGTCTGGCCAAGGCTCTTCCGGTCAATTTCACGCTTTACTCTAATCTTTACTCCAATTATGACCGGCGTAGTTTTTAGGCGTAAGGTCCCTTCACGTAAGAACAGATACAATCTCCGATAGGTCATTGGAAGAAACCGCCAGGACCTGTTTGTCAATTTCATAAGTGTGCCTCCCGGGATATACCACCCAAATTTTTTCCGGGGAGAGGTCCTGTTTCACAGCGCGCATTGATTTGGTTAGAATCGGTTTTTCACTCCACTTGAATTCAATCCCGTACCGCTTCCCTTTTGCCATAACGACAAGGTCTATTTCCGCGCCGCCGTGTGTCGCCCAGAAAAAAACCTCCAGGGGCGCAATTCTCCTCAATGTCTGTTCCAGCATAAAACCTTCCCACGATGCGCCGATCTTGGGATGAGCCCAGAGTGTTTTCCTGTCGGGTATGGACATAAGAGAATGGAAAAGCCCGCTGTCGCGCAGGTATATCTTTTGCGCCTTGACCTGCCGCTTGGAAATGTTCTTATACCATGGTTGAAGCTGCCTTACCATGTAAGTTTCCGTCAAAATATCCAGATAATGCCGGACGGTCTTATCCGTCAATCCAAGGGCACGTCCGAGTTCCGAAGCGTTCCAGATTTGACCATGATAGTGCGCCAGCATGGTCCAGAACCTCCTGAGCGCGGAATATGGTATTGAAATCCCCAGTTGCGGTATATCTCGCTGCAAGAATGTCCGGATAAAATTTTCGCGCCATGCAAGGCTGTCGTCGTTTGTCCTGGCAAGAAAGGACCTCGGAAACCCTCCCCGCAACCATAGTTTCTGCATATCCCTGTTTCCCGTTTCTTCCATATCAAATCCGCCCAATTCAACAAATTCAATACGGCCGGCAAGAGATTCTGAAGCCCTTTTAATCAAAAAAGGCGATGCACTGCCCAGAATCAAGAATTTCGCCGGAAGGCCTTTTCTGTCCGACAGTACCCGTAAGACGGGAAAGATATCCGGCCGCTGTTGTATCTCGTCAATTATCACCAGCCCTTTTAACGACTCAAGGAATAACTGCGGATTTTCCAGCCTGGCGAGGTCCTGGGGAGATTCCAAATCAAGATAATGATGCTTTTTCTTTCCCGCGAGCATATGTGCAAGGGTGGTTTTGCCGCACTGCCTGGGACCAAGCAAACCGGTTACAGGAGACCTTCTAATTGCTTTCTCAAGAGATTCCATATATCGTTTTCTTGGAATCATGCACCTATTATATCATTGAAATTTCGGAGTGTCAATCCAATTTTTCAAGAATCAATTATTAAGATTTTTTTGTGGGGGCACATGAAATCTTGCCAGGGAACAAGTTGTCCTTCCCCTAATGATTCTCTTGACTTAAATGTTTAGGATTGTTCTAATTATTTCCTTCTTCGAAAACAGAAAAAGGAGGTTTTTGCAGCATGAAGGCTGGGGGAAGGGGATTTTTTGGCTGTTTGAGGGGGGTTGACTACTTGACTTTCATGGACGGGGGTGGTTAAATAAGGAGAACTTGAGAAACGTTATTGAGACAAACAGGAGGGAAACGACATGAAGAACTGCGAAATGAAATTGGAAGGAAACATATTGACCATAATGGTTGATATATCAAAGGAATTCGGCAAATCATCTTCAGGAAAGAGCATTATTATCGCTTCTACAGAAGGCAATGTTTCCATACCGGAGAAGGAAGAAATAAAAATCGGGCTTAATGTATATAAGAAACTATAGGCCCAACTTAACCTGAATTCGCTTGCTCCCTCGCTGTTATGGTGATAGAATGAATATGGGGAAATAATAACAAACCCCAAACATGGAGGACGAAATGGGAAAGATATTGATTAAAGGCGCGGTTAAGAGGCAGAAGGGTTGCATGTATTATGTAGATGGCAAGGGAAATGTGTGTGAAGCAAAGATGGCCCGCGGCGGCAGCAAAAAGAAAGCAAAGCCGAAGAAGAAAGGCCGCAAATAACATATAAGAATCAATTTAAGATTAGGGCGCTGGAGCAATTCAGTGCCCTTTTCTTTTTTGCGTATTCCGCCGAAAAGTTGACACCCCACGGGTTTCTGTTGTTTGACTTTCAGGAGCGAGGGGTGTTTTAATATGGCAGATAAAATTTTTTTGAAATTTGCATGCTCTTTGAGGAACAGATAAAACAATAAATATTATGGGAACACATTATCTTTTTGGTTGTTCGAATTGTGGTTACACCGCCGAAGTATCTGGGGGGGAAGGACTGTGGTTTCTTTGCTACTGTCAGGACTATGCTTTGCACTGATTGCAGGGAACTTGTAGATGTGCTCATCGGTATACAAGGTGATGAATACGAAAACTTAACAGAATTTAAGAGAATAGTGGGTGGACATTCCCCCCAAAAACTGCGCCATTGATAATTAGAGTGTGCCGCAAAACGACCGCACCCGTTAAAGGAGCCCGCCTATAAGT
>CAYOFY010000082.1:0-6493 GCA_964403465.1 uncultured bacterium | reverse complement strand
ACGGCCTTTGTCGGGATCCCGATGCATCTTATTCGGGAGAGGAGGCGACGAGGCGTATGTGTAAGAATACGCTGAGGAAGCCAACGACGATGCCAACGACGCTCTATTGATGAAATCAACTCGGTATTATATGGAAAATTTTTCGCCAAAATACACCTTCCTTGAATCCGGATGTGCGAGAATCTCTTCAGGGGTCCCTTCTATGAGTATCTCTCCCTTGTTTATGAGGTACGCCCTGTCCGTAATCCTCAGTGCATCCCTTACGTTATGGTCAGTCAGCAGTATACCGATGTTCTCCTGTTTCAACTGCATGATTACATCCTGCAACTCGTAAACCGTTTTTGGGTCTATCCCGGAAAAAGGTTCGTCAAGGAGAAAGTATTTCGGGTTGAGCGTCAGGGATCTTCCTATCTCAAGGCGCCTCTTTTCTCCCCCGGAAAGCGTCCCCGCAATATTCTTTCTCATCTCGTAGAGGCCCATCTTTCTCAGTTGATTATGGCATATTTCTTCCATAACCGCCCTGTCCCTGTGATACTCCTCAAGGATGATGTAGATGTTTTCCTCAACCGTGAGTTTGTTGAACAGGGATATCTCCTGGGGAAGGTACAACAGCCCGGCCCGGGCCCTTCTCCATACGGGCAATGCTGTCATGTCAGCTTCGTCAAGCAGAATCCTGCCATCGTCCTGATGCAGGAATCCCAGTATCATCTCAAAGGTCGTGGTCTTTCCGGCGCCGTTGGGTCCGAGCAAACCGACAACCTCTCCCTTTTCAACGCTGACGGAGATGTCCCTGACAGCCGTATTTGCACCGAAACTTTTTCTGAGGTTTATTGCCCTGAGCATTTTTTAAAAAAGATTCGTGTTTTCCTTCCCTGTGCCGGTCATGCTGATACCCATGTGCTTGTAGGCGAGAGCGGTGGCCGTCCTGCCCTGCGAGGTCTTCTTGATAAAGCCCTTCCTTACAAGGAAACTCTCGTAAACCTCTTCTATCGTGTCCGATTCCTCCCCGACCGCTATGGACAGACTCTTGAGACCGACTGGTCCTCCCGCAAACTTGGTTATGATGACCTCCAGTATCTTCTTGTCCATCTCGTCCAGTCCTTCCTCGTCAACATCCATCCTGTCAAGCGCGAGTTTGGCTATCTCCCTGTCCACAACCCCCTTGCCCTTCACCTGAGCGTAATCCCTTATTCTCCTCAGGAGGCGGTTCGCAACCCTCGGGGTACCCCTTGAACGCTTTGATATCTCCTCGGCGCCCTCTTCCGTTATCTCCGTGTTTATCAGCCGGGCAGCCCTGATTATTATCGCCTTCAGTTCATCGGCGCTGTAGTAATCCAGCCGGTGCATGATGCCGAACCTGTTCCTCAGCGGTGACGTCAGCAGCCCCACCCTGGTGGTCGCACCAACAAGGGTGAAGCGTTTCAGCGGAATCTTGACCGATTTTGCCTTGGGCCCCTCGCCTATCACTATGTCTATGCAGAACTCCTCCATCCCGCTGTAAAGGTACTCTTCAATGTTCCTTGAAAGCCGGTGTATCTCGTCTATGAAGAGTATGTCGCCCTGCTCAAGATTCGTGAGTATCCCCGCAAGGTCTCCCGCCCTCTCAATGACCGGGCCGGACGTTGCCCTTATGTTCACGCCCATCTCGTTGGCGAGGATATACGCAAGGGTCGTTTTCCCGATGCCGGGAGGCCCGTGGAAAAGAACATGGTCAAGGACATCCCCTCTATCTTTTGCGGCTTTTATGAAAACCGCGAGATTCTCCTTAACCTTGTCCTGGCCGACGAACTCGGAAAAACCCCTGGGCCTGAGAGTGTTCTCGTATATCCGTTCCTCGGTGGTGCCCGCGATCGGGGACGTCATCCTTTCTTCCATTGTATTATCCCTTCTTCAGCGCTTCTCTTATCACATCCTCTATGGTCATCTTCCTGCCGCCTTCCTTCATTATCCTGGCCACATTGGCAGCAGCATCCCGCCTCCTGTAGCCAAGCACCGTCAGCGCCTCAACCGCACTTGCAAAAATCTCCCTTTCGCCCTCTTCCTGTCTTTCCGCCGAGACCGGGAGTTTCTCAATCTTCTGCTTCAATTCAACTATCAGACGTTCTCCGGTCTTCTTGCCAATCCCCGGCACATTGGTAAGGAAGGAGGTGTTTTCTGAAAGTATCGCCTGGTAGAGTTCCTCGGTGCTCAGGCCGGAGAGAATTCTCATTGCCACCTTCGGTCCTATGCCCGGAACGGACAGGAGCATGAGGAAGGCATCCCTTTCCTTTTCCGTGGAAAATCCGAAAAGGGTCATCTCCTCCTCCCTTATCTGCTGGACGGTGTAGAGGAGAACGTTGTTCCCCTCTTCTCCCACGGACTGGTAGGTTCCAAGGGAAACGTTCACGGTGTAACCTATGCCGTTGTTCTCCACGATAATCCTGGCGGGCGACTTAAAGACCAGTCTGCCCTGTATGTAGTAAATCATGCTCTTTTTTATGATGGATGTAGGCCACCGCCGTGGCAACGGCGTCGCTTTCGTCCATTGTCCCGAACCCCGTGTACCCGGTCATGTGCCCTATCATGAACTGCACCTGTTCTTTCGTGGCCGAACCCTGTCCCGTGATGCTCTGTTTTATTTCGCGGGCGGAAAGCAGCTGGAAAGACACCCCCTTCCTCAGCGCCGCACCCATGATGACTCCCATCACCTGTCCTATCTTCAGGGCAATGCGGACATTGCTGCCCAGATAGATCTCTTCAATGACTATTATCTCGGGCGCTGTCTCGTCCAGCAGCATGTCAAATTTCTCAAGTATGGCGCGGATTTTGCTCTCGTAGGAAGCGCTCGCGGCGGGTATTATCGTGCCTGCCCGCAAGACGGACTGTTTTTGCTCGCTGCCCTCAACCAGCCCGTATCCCACCCTGTTAACACCCGGGTCAACCCCTAATATCTTCATGCTTTGTGAGACGCGAGATGTGAGATGTGAGATGCAAAAACATTTTTCATTTAGCATCCGGCATCTGACATCCCACTTGTTTCCTATCAGACGGCGCTGACTACATCGTCAGGTATGTCAAAATTGGCATAGGCGCCCTGCACGTCGTCATGGTCCTCAAGTGCCTCAAGCAGCTTGAGAATCTGCTCGGCTGTCTTTCCTTCAACCTTCACCGTATTCTTGGGCACAAGCGTAACGCTCGCGTCCACCGTCTCTATCTTCTTATCGGCAAGCACCTTCTTCACTGATTCAAACTTTTCGGGCATTACGGTGATCTCGTAGACGTCCCCTTCATCAGACATGTCCTCGGCACCGGCATCAAGAATCATTTCAAGAAGTTCGTCCTCCTTTACCTTCTCCCTGCTGACGGAAATGACGCCTTTCCTCTCAAATATCCAGGAGACGCTGCCCGCTCCCCCCAGGTTCCCGCTGTGCTTGGAAAAGATTGAGCGGATCTCGGAAGCGCTCCTGTTTTTGTTGTCCGTCAGGACCTCAATGTAAACGGCCACCCCGCCGGGTCCGTACCCTTCATACGTTACCTGCTCAAACTGTACGCCCCCCTCTTCTCCAAGCCCTTTCTTGATGGCTCGCTGGATGTTGTCGTTCGGCATGTTGAAACCCTTCGCCTTGTCTATCACCATCCTGAGGCGCGGGTTGGTATCGGGATTGCCGCCGCCGGTCTTTGCGGCCATCATGATCTCCCTTATGAACTTCGTGAACATCTTGCCTCTCTTTGCATCCGTCGCCATCTTCTTGTGCTTGATACTGTGCCATTTGGAATGTCCGGACATTGTGCCCTCCTTTATCCTGAACTCTTCTTTGATACGCCCTCTTGTGAGGGGTTATGATTTATCTCTCTTAGCGCCCTTACTCTTTTTTCATTTTTTCCCAGAATTCTTTTGCGCTCATACCTTCAATAACCTTCCTGAAATCCTCCGCCTCCTTCTTGCTTATGGGTTTTGCAAGGTCGTTCGCCTTGAGAAAACTCTTGCTGTCGTAGTATTTTATTATCTCCACGTCTTCCAGCAGGTTCTCCTCAACAAAGATCGGCGCCTTGAACCTCAGGGCGAGGGCTATGCCGTCGCTCGGCCTGGCATCTATCTTCACCGTTTCTTCACCCTTCTGGACGATGATGTTCGCATAATAGGTGTTTTCCTTTATCATGCTGATCTCAAGTCTCACGAATTTGCAGCCGGAGGAGTTTATTATGTTCTTCATGAGGTCATGGGTGAGCGGCCTGGGGAAAACCGCTTCCTCAAGAACGAAGAGTATGGACTGCGCTTCAAAAATCCCGACCACAATCGGCAGTATTTTTCCGGTCTTGCTCTTGAGGATAACAACCGGAGACTTGTTCAGAAGATTGAGAACAATCCCCTCTATTTCCACCTTTATCATGTTATTATTGCTGCTGCTCCTTCTCTTTTTTCCTCTCGTCTATTATCTTCTGCGCTATGTGAGACGGCACAACTTCATAGTGAGAGAAGACCATCGTATATGTGCCCTGTCCGCTTGTTATTGACCTTAACTCGTTCGTATAATTTGCCATCTCTGCGAGGGGAACCTGGGCCTTCACCACCTGCGTCCTGCCGGCCGTGATCATGTCCAGCACCCTGCCTCTCTTAGCATTCACCGTACCCATGACGTCTCCTACGAAATCCTGCGGGATTCTTATCTCCACGTTGACAATCGGTTCAAGCAGTATGGGATTCCCCTGCTGAAGGGCCTTCTGCAGGGCAAGGATTCCAGCCAGTTGAAAGGCTATGTCTGAGGAATCCACCGTATGATATGTCCCGTCGTAGAGACGGACCCGTATGTCAACCACCGGATAGTATGCAAGAGAGCCCTTCTTCATCCCCTCTTTTATCCCCTTTTCAACCGAGGGTATGAACTGCCTGGGGATGGCTCCGCCCACCACCTCGTCAACGAACTCAAAACCACCGCCTCTGGGCAGCGGCTCCAACTTGATGAAACAGTGCCCGTACTGCCCCCTTCCGCCTGTCTGTTTCTTGTGCTTCCCCTCCGCATCGGCTGTGGTCGTAACGGTTTCCTTGTATGCTATCTTTGGTATGCCCTTTTCAACCTCAACGCCAAACTTGTTCTTGAATTTGTTTATCGCTATGTCTATGTGAAGGTCGCCCATACCGGAGATGATCGTTTCCCCTGTCTCGTCATCCCTGTAGACCCTGATGGTGGGATCCTCCTCGGCTATCCTGTTGATGGCATTGCCGAGTTTGTCTTCCGTTCCCTTGACCCTGGGCCTTATTGAATAGGAAACGGCTCCCTCCGGCAGACGGGGAAGGTTCAGCGAAAGAGGGCTTCCCTGTTCGCAGAATACGTCAAAGGCCTCGGCGCTGGAGAGTTTCGCAACCGCCACAACCTCCCCTGGAAGCGCCTCGGTCACGGATTCCTGTTTCTTTCCCTCCATCCTGAGCAACTGTCCGACGCGCTCCTTCGCCTTCTTGGTGCCGTTGAAGAACTGGGAGTTGGATTTCAGCTTACCCGACAGCACTCTGAGGTAGGATAGTTTTCCCGCAAAAGGGTCAAAGATCGTCTTCACGACAAACCCGAGAAGCGGCTCATCCTCTTTCCTTTGAATATCCTTCTCCTGGCCGTCCTGGGCGGATACCTTCAGCGGAGGAAGTTCTTCCGAGGAAGGCATGTAATCAAAGATGAATTCCGTCAATTCGCCCGTGCCTGTCTGGCTCATGGCCGAGCCGGAGAGAACCGGTATCACCCTGCCCTGGATAACCCCCTGTTTTATGTGTTTCGCTATCTCGTCAACAGGTATCTCCTCCCCTTCCAGGTATTTTTCCATCAGGGCGTCATCCAGTTCGGCGATCACGTCCATGGAGCGCTGGATGTACTTCTTGAAAACCGGGCTGTCCGCCTGCTTGCTGTCAAGAAGATTGGCAACGCCTGTCAATCTGCCGTTTTCCTGGACCGGGCATGTCACAAGAAGCAGTCTCTTCCCGAAGACCGATTCCATCTCGTCCCAGAGTTTGTCAAAAGAAATGTCAGGCATGTCCATCTTGTTTACGAATATGACTACCGGCTTTTTCTTCTCCGAGACCAGTTCCCAGAGTTTTTCCGCGCCGGTTGAAATCCCCTCATCGGCAGATATGTTCAGGACCGCTATATCCGCGGCCTCAATTCCCGCGATCTGTTCTCCTATGAAATCCATGTATCCCGGTGTATTCAGGATGTACATAACCCTGTTTTTCCCGTTCTTTATGTAGCCTGCGCTCAGGTTGATGCTCATCTGCCTTCTTATCTCTTCATCATCATAATCAAGCGCAGTATTGCCTTCGTTTATGCTGCCCATCCTGTCCAGCATGCCCGCCTTGAAGAGCATTGCCTCGGCAAGCATTGTCTTCCCTGTTTTGTTGCCCCCGAAAATCCCAATGTTGTAAATACTTCCCATTCTTTTCTCCTCTCGTTAAACCATATTATGAGATGCGTAACAATCCCGGAAACCAGGAACTCCGAATCCCGGGTTTCTGGATATTATATCAGATTTT
>CAYOFY010000081.1:0-6504 GCA_964403465.1 uncultured bacterium | reverse complement strand
AGCACGCGGTGGCGGTATTTTTCAGAAAAAGGACTGAAACAATCACAATACGGTCCCAGATGGGCTGCAGAAAAATTACCAGGGATGAGAGAAACTGGGTAAATTTCCATTTTTGGGCTGCCATCGAGCGCTGTCTGCATTTCATCTTCATATTTCTCAGCCGCTTTAATGGACTTATTCATGAGGCGGAAATTGACCAGGGCGCTGACATCACTTCCAGCTCTTACGGCTTGCCGTATTGCGCGAGTCAGAACCTTGCGGTCACCTTCAGGATATAGCAGCAAATCCTCTCCTGAAGCAAACCGCACATAAGTACCCAGTGACAGCCTGTCCCAGACGCACAACTCCCTCACCCCGTATTTGCGTCCGGTTGAGGCAATTTGAGGCAGAGTTTTGTACGGGCGTACGGGTGTTCCGTCAAAATAATTGAAAAAGACGTGTTGCGAACCTATTGACTCCCGGAATTTCTTGCTCGATTTTGCTGGAATAATTCTGCAATCCATCCATTTCCTGTACCTGTCGGCGGTCCGGTGCCAATCTCCGTCATGAACGGAAATACCCATAGCCGGACTTTCCCAATTACTGCCGGGAGGAACGTATGCGTAGAATCCCCATAGAAAACCGGGATACCCTTCAGTATCAGGTGCCATGTCTTTTATAATTGAGGCATAGTGATTCCTGGGCTCTTCCTGGTAATTGATACATGAAACACCTCCCCTTTCACCCGAAAAGTCAATCCACGGGACTATCAGTGCTTGGGGATAACTGGCACCTATCGAGTTCTGGGCATATGTACCGTTGCCCCAGGCAGGAGTCCATCCGGGCAGTGAATCCATATTGACCTTTCCGTATGAGGGCCCGAGCATAATACAGTCACCGGACGGATTACCGGGACTTCTCCATCCTTTTATCCATGGGAAGACTACCCCGGCAACGGTCTCTCTTCCACTGTTTGATAAGCGTAACGTTACAAGAATTTCATCACTACCTGGAGGAAAGACCATTCGCAACTCAGCTCTTATGCCTGTGGGTTTTTTGTTCAGTTGCATATTATCGTAAATCAGCAGACAGCTTTCCGCATTATCAATTATCTCCGGAGCCTTCGAAAGAGACGGAAGGATTGCTCTGCTCGACCACGTGGGAACGGGAATCAGAATATGGAAAAGGCTCACGGCGGATTTGCCCGAAGCAAAATAGGTATATCCGGATTTTGAATCCGAAATTCCCGTCACCGCGCCATGTCGGTTAATTTCAACGGTGGTCCTTCCGTTTTTGATATATTTGCTCCACACGTGTGCGTTTTCACATCTTTGCACGTTTTCCTCCTTGTATTCCACTTCCAGTAAAATCTCAGATTTCCGTTATGAATACCTGTGGAGTGCCGGTAGACTGTATGGATGTCCAGGACACCCAGCGGCCGTCAGGCGAAATCTGGGCGTTCGTCTCAATATCTTCGTAGGGTCCTCTGGTGGAAGCCAGCGGCTCGAACTCCAGCCGGTCCCTGTCTATGTCAATCCATGCCCGCCAGATGGCTGCGGAATCGTAGTTCGGCTCATGGGTCCCGTCACCTACAATCCAGTGCTGAGAAGAGCCGGCGTTCCAGTGGCGGCTGACCTTTTCTTCAGGCCACTCCCGGTAATCACGCGGGTGGGACAGCGACTGGCGGAAGATGAAACGGGAATACGTGTCAAACTCCCTTCGACCGCCCGTATAGAGTTTCGGCGGGCGGTACCCGTGTCCCCACATACAGGCGCCGTCAAGACTGAAAAACTCATGTCCCAGTCCCTCAAGCCCCTTTCTTGTCTGCACAACCTGCCGGAGGCCGTGTCCGTTCGCCCTTATCAGCCATGTCCGTTCAACAAGCAGCCATATACCCTCGTGGCAGAAACTTATCAGCCCCGGGTCAGTCGGCGACCACTGCACGTGCGTGTACCAGTCCCTGCTGTGTGTTATCTCCTCGGACCTGCCGGTAGCGGCGTCCACCACCACCAGCCAGCTTATCCTTACGTCCGGCAGAAGCCAGGTGTTCGTATTGTAGGTTTCCCTGTCAGGGAAATCGCTTTTTTTCCTGCCGGATACGTACCTGGTGCTCATGGGTCCGGCAAGAAGCTTGCCGTCACAGGAAATACTGAAAGCTTCCCAGTCGTGCTCTCTGTCAAACTCAAGCAGTTTCTTGCGGCTGCCACCATGCATATCGACCTGAAACAGCCCATCGGCTGTCCTTTCCAGCACATGTCTGTCATCGGGAAAAATCTGATGGTGTAAAAGACTCCCCTGCACCGGGCAGGTTCCATTGACACGTTCGGGGTCACCGTCAGGAGGATTCATCCGGTACAGTTTGAACCTTGTGCCTTCCGGGTCATCGCCCGTGGGCCTGCTGGACGCGAAATAGAGCCACCGGCTGTCTCTTGACCAGCCCCTGTCGTGGAAATAGAATGCCTGGTTGTGATTACCCACGGACGTTGCCTGCCAGACCCTGCGTCCTGTGAGGGAATCCTTGAATTCCTTTGCCTCGCTCATTTTGTTATCTCCTTTTTCGCGATTTCACTGCCTTCCTGCTTTTCAGGGGGATTGACAACTTCATCAGCTCTCCTGCCGAATGCAAAGCGGCAAGGGCGGTTTCCGAGAGAGGCGGCGCCTTTTCTTTCTTTCCCGAAACATATCCGCATATCTGATAAAGCAGGTAGCGCGCCTCAGGCCAGTCGCGATTGAAATCAATTGCGCTGATTATAACACTCCCTTTACCCAGCCGGCGCTCAAGCAGATACCCTATGGGACGGCAGAGTGGATAGGAATGCACCGCCCTTATTACCGGGTCGCCATCGTTAAGTCCCAGATATTCAAGGTCAAGAGGAGGCGACTCCGCAAGCATCCGGTAAAACTGCAGGTCGGCAAACCCCTCATGCGGAAAATCTCCCAGCATTGGATGGTTGAGTATGATGGTCCCGTTATTTCCATCTTCGTAAGGACCGTAATTTGCCGGCGGAGTAAAAAAGTACCTGCCTTCAGACAGCCCAAGCTTGGGATAAAAGGGTCGCACCGTCCCCTCTGCGGCGGCGACAAAAACGCTTCCGCCCGACCTTGCAAAATTCTCAGCGATACCGTCAAACTGTTCCGTAAAAAGCAGGCGCACATGGTCTTTCCTGCTGAAATGCGGAATTCTCCCATACCTTTTAAGCCAGGTGTCTTGAGGTTTGCCTGAAACCGCCAGTTCTTTTGAAGGCACTGCTGCTTCGGGAAATACCCAGAGGTCCCACCTGTTGGTTATGCTCTTTTTATCTTCCGACAGGTACGCCTCCAGGTATCCTTTAACAGGAGTTTTTACGCCGGGGACCTCGGTTTTTATCTTTCCTGCTGCACAGGTGCGAAAGGGTATATGTTTGTATCTGATTTGCCCCGAGGAACATTCTTTATTGCCTATAATGAGCCGCCATCTGAGAAGAGGCTCCCGGAAATGAGGGTGTGAAAAATCGGAAACTGAAAGATTGCAGCTGAATGCCTGTCCTTCAATTAAAACCCTGTCATTGAAATTGAGACTGCTCAGAATAACCGCATCTCCGTTGGTCTGTCTCCATGATGCGGAATCCGCATACTTTTTCTCGTAAAACTCGTCTATGATGCCCTGGGGTGAAGGTACCGCATCCATAGCGTCAAAGTGGCAGATACCTGCCAGCCGTGGATAATCCCTGCGGCAATTTTCCATCTTGCCCTTCGTCTCGATAAACTGCAGGCGCTGGCTGTTCTCCGCCGCTTTTTCCAGAATATGGGAAATCCCTCTCTCCGAAGCCGCTTTCAAAGCCATTTCCGCGCTCCAGTGCCGCAGGGCACCGCTATACTTCTTTATTATGCGCACATCCGGAAAGGAACTCCACCACCGGAATTCGTGCTGAATCACAGGCAGTTCGGTCTTTTTATCCATGCCTGCTTCGGTGTTGAGAAAATCCGCAGGCAGTATCTCGGAAAAACCACCGTCGGTCCATAATACCATGGCTGAAGGTTTCAACCTTTTTGTTTCTTCGTAACACCGCCATGCGGTCCTGGGAAAAAACATGGTATTGCTGCGGTCATCTTTGCCTCCGGCAGGAAAAGCCGCAAGCTCGTTGCTCATGCAGTAGATGCTGGCGCACGGGTGATTGATATCTCTTCTAATTACAAGGTTCCACTGTTCACGCAGATGTTCCCTGTATGCCGGCAGAGGCTGCGGCCACGCGTAAATATGGTACTGGTTCATTCCTCCCCAGGCGCCGAGCATGCCCGCTTCGCTCTGCACGATAAGCCCGGCTTCGTCGGCGGCATCCATGTATTCCGGCACGGGCACGTGGGACTGGCATCTCACGTAGTTGTAGCCGTAATCGCGGAGCGTTTTGAGTTTGCGGCGCCAACGGACCCTGTCCGTATCCGGACAGCCTGTCTCCGGACAGTGAACAAAATCTCCCGTCCCGCGGAGATAATAAGGCTCGCCTCCTATCCTTATATGCTTGCCTTCCGTATCAATTTTGACAAACCCGATGCGTTCGCTCCTGGCGTCCAGTACCTCCTTTCCCCGGAGAATCTTCATATCCGCCCTGTAAAGGAAGGGGCGATCAGGCGTCCATGGAACGGCATCAGGTATTTTTAATGCCTCCGATATTCCGGTATCTTCCACGGGAACGGCTACGTCCCTTGGTCTTCCCGTTCCGTCTGCCGGACGGACGGATATAATCAGCCTTGTTTCTTCTTTCAATCTTGCCCGCCCGCATATGCGCACCTTAACGGTCACGGTCTTTTCGTCCAGGTCGGGATATATCCGGCAGTAATCAATTGATTTGTCACCCGTCGCAAGGAGCTCCACATTCCTGTACAACCCTGACCAGCGTGCCTGAAAGTTCCAGGAGAATCCATAGATACGGTCTTCCTCACTTATGCGTACCAGTACAAAATTCTCCTTCCCGGGTTTTGAAATGCCGGTGATATCAAAACCGAAAGGAACCATGGGGTTATGATTTTCCCCAACCTTACAGCCATTCACCCATACCTCGGCGGTGGGATGCGCTCCTCCGAACAGGAGCCACAACTGCTTCTCCCTCCACTGTTCCGGCACCGTAAAAGCCCTTCCATACCAGGCAGTTCCCTGGTATGAGGCACGGAATATCCGGGCTTTAAGTCTGAAGTCCCATACCTCCTCTTCCTCGTCACCGCCGAACCCCTGCCCCTGCCAACTGCCTGGCACCCCGATTTTTTCAGCCAGGATATGAGGTTTTCTAAACCATTCTTTTCTCACACCTGTGTCATCCGGGTCAAGTCTGAATCTCCATTCTCCGGCGAGATTCATCCTCTGTTCATCAGGGTGGAGCAAAACCGGATTCACCCTTACAGGTGTCACCATAACTCTCTTTTTCTCCACTTTGTTTGTCCATATTTTTAGCTGCGTTTTTGTTCGCATTTCTTAAAAAAGTCCACGAATACAGCTTATTAGATACTCAAGATTCTCCTGCGGGCACGGCGGCACGCTGTGGTCTATGGAGGGAATAAACCCGCCTGTTTCCCATACCTGTGGCACCTTTTTCATGACTTCCCTTTTGATTTCCTCCCTGGTTCCGAATAGCACCCGCTTGTCTATGCCACCGTATATGACAAAATCAGGATGTTTTTTACGGAACTTCACTATATCATAGTCTGCGGCACACTCAAAGGGAAAAAGCCCGTTCATCCCCAGATTCATGAACCGTTCAAGAATAATCCCGTTGTTCCCGTCCGAGTCAAGCAGGAATCTTTTCTGCCCGTATCTGCGCAGGTGTGCAAAGAGTTCCCTGTAATAGGGCGCCATGAACCTGTCAAAAAGGTCGGGTCCTATCAATGGACCGTTTTTATATGACATGTCTTCGTGAAAAAACATGCCGTCCACGGGAATGGCCTCAAAGCACCTGGGGGAACACTCGCAGTGCATCCTGAGCCATGTCTCTGCCATGTCGTGAATCGTTTCAGGGCAATCATAGAAGGCGTAGGCCAGTTTTTCCTCTCCCCAGAAGTTGCGCCAGAACGCATACAGCCCGACAATTGCAAATATTCTTGCATGGTCATTCTTTTCCCGGAGATCAACCGCTTCTTTTTCAAGATTTTCATAGTTATGCAACTCCGGTTTGAGACGCGGTTTTATTTTTTCCACCCAGTCCTTATGGTTTTCAACCGGGAATTTCAGCCAGCGCATGCTCACGCAATCGGTCCTTTTCTGCCATATGAGCCCGAGGTCATCCTCCCATGTTTCAACATAACCGTCTCTCTTCAACAGTTTCACAGTGACAGGCGGACCAGAAAGAGCCATCTGGGTAAATCCCAGTCCGCCTGAAAAAGACAGGTAAGGCTCAAAGCCGAAATACTCCATCCAGTCCCCGTTTTCGGGGAAGGTTCCTTTTTCTTTCCACTGCGCGATTGTTTCGCCCCAGGAATAGAGTGCTTCGCACCGCGGCGGCCTGTCCACTTTCTCAAAATCGTACACCCTGCGGAACCTTTCCCTCGGCGTCATTT
>CAYOFY010000080.1:5458-6615 GCA_964403465.1 uncultured bacterium | reverse complement strand
TGACCAGTAGGTAACTATGGTAACCATGGATGCAAATTTCGTAACAAGTCCGGGTATCGTTATACCGAGAAGGACGCCTATGAATCCGCCGATTGAGGAAAGAATAACGGCTTCAATCAGAAACTGATTTATTATGTCCCGCCTTTTTGCGCCGAGTGCCCTTCTTATGCCAATCTCTCTTGTCCTCTCGGTCACTGTCGCAAGCATGATATTCATAATGCCTATACCGCCGACAATGAGAGAAATTGCCGCGATGGCTCCAAGGACAATGTTGAATATCTTTTTTGTGTGCTCAGCCTGCTTGAGCAGTTGAAGAGGAACGAGTATCTCGTAATCCTGCTGTTTGTGGTTCGCGCGCAGTATATCCTCGGTTATGGCGGCGGTTGTGATTATCTGCTCGGTTTCTCCGACCTTTATGACCAGGCGGTGATACTTAACCCAGCTCCTGTCTGCCGCCATTATACCGCCACCTCTTCTTTCCCCGATGGTATATTCGCCGTAGTATATCCTCTGGGTGGAAAGCGGTATGTAAACGTCAAAATTGATGTCCTCCGCTTCAAAGCCCGTGCCGGATACAATCGCCCGTTCGCTCACAACCCCTATAACCGTAAAATAGTTCAGTCCTATCCTTATGGTTTTTCCTACGGGCTCTTCCAGAGGGAAAAGCTTGTTTTTTATTGATGAGCCGAGAACGGCGTAAGGTTTTATCGTATCATAATCAATCTGGCTGAAAAATCTGCCTCTTACCGCGCTCAGGTTCATAACTTCGGGATATCCCGGGTACGTTCCTACCAGGCGGGCATCTGTGCTTTTGTCCAGATACCAGACGTCCCTTTTGTCCTCCCACGTCGGGATGACTTTTTCAACCGAGGGAATTGTTTTGATTTTTTCCAGGTCCAGGGGCATAATGCCGTACGCCGAAAGAAATGTTGTCTGCTGTTCAGAACCCGGAGCAACAGGGGGCTTCACGGCCCTTACGATTATATTGTTGCTTCCCAGCTCCTTTATTTTCTCTCTCGCTTCAAAACTCGCTCCTTCTCCGATTGCAAGCATGGCTATCACGGAAGCGACGCCGAATACAATGCCAAGCATCGTAAGCAGTGAACGCAGTTTGTGGAGATATATGTTCTTCCACCCTGCCCTGAAAATTCTTATTA
>CAYOFY010000080.1:3981-5358 GCA_964403465.1 uncultured bacterium | reverse complement strand
CCCGTACTCGGCTATCCTGCTGTCGTGCGTTATTACAAAAAGGGTTGTTCCCTGTTCATTGAGTTTATTGAGAAGCTCCATTATCTCCTTTCCTGTTTTCGTATCAAGGTTTCCTGTGGGTTCATCCGCGAGTATAAACGCCGGATTGTTTATCAATGCCCTCGCTATCGCAACGCGCTGCTGCTGGCCGCCCGATAGCTCGGCAGGTTTATGCCTGACTCTGTCCTTCAACCCGACTATCTCCGCCATAACTTCGGCCTTTTCAGCTATTATTTTCTCGTTTATCCCCTGATAGAAGAGCGGCAGTCCTATATTTTCATTAACCGTGAGATGGGCTATAAGGTTGTATGACTGAAAAATAAAACCTATCTTCCTGCTCCTTATATCGGAGAGTTTGTCGTCTTCAAGAGAAGATATCTCTTCCCCGTCCATGATATACCTGCCGGATGTCGGCGTATCAAGACAGCCGAGAAGGTTGAGCATGGTTGTCTTGCCGCTCCCCGAAGGGCCCATAAGCGATATGTGCGCACCCTTCTCTATGGACATGTTTATATTCTTCAGGGCCGGTATCTCTATTTCTCCCACCCTGTATATCTTGCTGATATTTTCAAACTCAATTATATTGTCCGCCATTTAATTGCCTTCCGAAGAGGGTGTTCTGCGCCGGCTTCCTTCCGGCCTGTCCTCTGTATTTCTGCGCCTCTCCGAAGGTGCGTTCTCTGCCGCCGGAGAAGAAAGTGCGTTAACTGCAGGCGTAACTGAAACAGGTTTTCCCTGGATTTCCTGCGAAACTCCTGCAGGAGCTGAATTCTGCTGTGAAGGCTGGGGAGTACCTTCTCCTCCCGAAGCGGGACCTTCCTTAAAAACGCCTCTTTCCTCCATCTCTGTTTTCTTAACCGCCGGCGTAACGGACGCTCCCGGCTTCATAATAATTTTATCCCCTTCCTGCAAACCGTTTTTCACCTCCACCATGGTATCGCTGCTGTCGCCCAGCTCCACCCTTTTTTCTGTAAGAATTCCACCCTTAAGTACGGAACAGTAGGGCTGTCCGGCCCTGAAAGAAACCGCGTTCACCGGAATCGCTATCACATCCTTGATTTCCTTCACAAGTATCTCCGCCCGGGCGGTCATACCGGGCTTCAGGAAATCAGCGGTATTATCAAGAACTATCGTGGTGACATAAACGTTTATGTCGGGGTTGAGAAATTTTATCGTGGAATCCGGCATAAGGGATATTTTCCCTACCCTGCCCGTGAGAGCAACGTCCGGGAAAGCGTCTATCCTGACATTTACCGGCAAACCAGGGCTTATCCTCTTTATTGAGGATTCGTGGACTTTTATCTCAACTCCCATGCTTCTGAAATCCGGCAGATTAAA
>CAYOFY010000080.1:0-3881 GCA_964403465.1 uncultured bacterium | reverse complement strand
ACCTGTTTTGTGAAATCGTATTTAAGGAATAACTGGTATTCAAGGTCGGCCTGTTCCTGCGAAACTTCTTTCTGCTGGAGCGACAGCTTATCCGCTTCAAGCTCCATCTTTGTCACATATCCCTTTTCCGAAAGCCTCTGGCTCCATTCTACCTTGTCTTTTGCCCTTGCAACCTCTTCCTTGGCAAGGTCTATCTTGGTTTCAAGAGCCCTCTTTTTGTTAAGCGCCTCTCCGCCGAGGTTGTCGCTCCTGATTAAAACGGCAAAGTTTATCGCTTCGCTGCGGCCGACAATGCTTTCCGCAAGAGAATCGCCCAGATATTTCTTCAAATCCATCTCGGCGAATTTAACCTTGAGCTCCGCCTGGGTTATGTCGCTTTCGTTCTGCTTCTTCAATATCTCCAGGCGCTGTTCCCCGTCCGTGAGCGCGGCCTGGCTGTTTTCCACGCTCAGCTTCAACTGCTCCCTTCTGTCCTCAAGGTCTTTTGAATCCAGCTTGACGAGGACCTTGCCGTTCCTGACGTCCTCTTCCGTTATCTGTATCCCCTCGTCAACAACCTCAAGTATCGTCCTGCTCCCCGGGACCACATTTACAATCTTCTGTGATTGCAGCGCAACAAGATTCCCTCCTTCAACCACCGAAATCACGAGATCCTGCTTTTTAGTCTCGTAAAGAACAAGACTGCTGTTTTTCTTTTTCTGTGCATTGATCCTGACAAAAACAGAAAACCCCGCTATCAGAATCAGAACAAGATAGAATATCTTATTTCTGAGTATTTTTCCCAGTAACTTTTTCATATATGTCCCCTTTCCACATGCCCTCGTCGTCGACCTCAAGATACTCGGAGGAATAAAGAAATTTCAGGTATGAGACAATGTAGTTTACGACCGCCGACGCCAGGTCGTTTTTTGCGCTCAGATAGGATTCTTCCGCATCCAGCAGGTCTCTTGTCGTCGCCCTTCCCGCCTGCAATAGAAGGTTCGTACTTTCTATTCTCCTCTCGGCAAGCATAAGACTGTTCTTCTGGATAACATAACTCTGGTAATATTCCTCAAGGTTCCTGTACTGCTGGAAGACGTCCAGTATAACCGTATCTCTTCTGTTTTCAAAGTTCCGCTGTGCGCTGTTCAGATTGATGAGCGCACGTTTATAACTGTTTCTCTCAGGAAGCCTGCTGAGCGGCAGGTCAAACTCAACACCCGCCCTGTAAGAGAAATTCTTGAAATCAACCGTGGGATGGTCTTCTTCATCCGTGCTTGCGGTTACGCGCGCAGTCAAGTCCACTTTCGGCTTCAGGTTGTTCAGAGCCGACGTGATTTTTCGCTTTGAATCCTCCACTCTATCGTAGTCCGTGAGCAGGTCCAGACGTTTCTTAACCGCATTTCCTATGAACTCGTTCACATCCATGTCCGGCTCGGTTATACCCGCATCAACAAGCCTTTCAAGCAGAGCGCTGTCCGGAGAAACCACGGATTCCATCGGAATGCCGAGGAATATCTTGAAATTGTCAAGCGCCGAAACATACGAATTCTGCGCGTTGATCCATCTCTGATAGGCGGCATACTCGTTCTGGCGCGCCTGGTCCACCTGGAAAGGCGGAAGCCTGCCCGCTTCGGCGAGCATTTCTATCCTTTCCCTTGTAACCTTAAGGCTGTTGTAGTTATTGTGGTAGTTCTCCGTCCTGTTCTCCGTCAGGAGGATCTGCAGGAACCTCTCGGTAACGTCAATAGAAAAATTCTTCTGGTATCTCAAAAAAGACCTTATGTTGTAAACGGCGTCCCTCTCTGCCTGAACAAGATTTTCCTGCGCTATCTCCCTGCCCGCCCCCTTCAACAGCGGCTGGAGAATATTCATGGTGACAATGGTGCCGATATCGGTATCTATGTTCCCTGTGAGATACCTGACGAAATCCTTGGCTATGTCAAAAGTAATCTGCGCACCGGTGGAAAGCCAGCGTATAAGGCTGAAATTTAATCCTCCTGAAAGATTTTCATCGCCATTCTTGCTCCAGTAGACATTGCCGCCTAAACCGTATCTGTTTCCGAAAAGATAACGCTGGTAGGTAAGGTCGAGTATATTCAGGTATACGCCTTCCCTGTTTGATTTATACGTCCTGTTATTTTTTGAGGCGAGGATTATCGCATCTTTAAGTTCAAGGAAGATTGTTTCTGAAGAAGTGCTATCGCTAATATGTGCCAGATGCTCCGGAAGAATGTCATTCTGCATTGCCGCTTTCTTCTCAGCAATGATTTCAGCAACCTGTTTGTCTGCAGATTTTTCCAGATATTTTTGAGAACAACCTGAAAATATCAAGAGAGGCATCAGCATAAAAAAAATGGCCTTCCGCTTAATTTTGTTCATAATCAAGTTTTTACTCCCGATAAATCAGATTTTTCTATTTTATTTAGACGACAAAATGCCGGTTATGGTTTATTCTCCGTGTTTGAGTCCTATGTCTTTCCTGTAATGTTTCCCTTCAAAATCTATTATTTCGGCGGCCAGGTAGGCCTTTCCTGCTGCTTTCCCGATATCATCATCCAGAGCTGTTATCCCCAGAACCCTTCCGCCGGCCGTCACCATCCTGCCACTTTCCTTTTTCGTTCCTGCATGAAATATCATGACTCCTTCTTCTTTCGCCTCTCCCAGTCTCTTGATTTCTTTCCCTGTTTCATATCTTCCAGGATAGCCACCTGAGGAAAGAATGACGCACACGGCTTTCCTGCCGCTCCATCTGACTCTCACCTTTGCAAGCAAGCCCTCCACAACCGCTTCCATAACATCCGTAAGACTGCTCTCCATTCTCGGAAGTATTACCTGCGTTTCAGGGTCCCCAAAACGCACATTGTACTCCAGTACGAAAGGGCCTTTTTCTGTCAACATGATGCCAAAATAAAGAACTCCCCTGTAATCAATATTTTCTTTCTCAAGGCCTCCAAGAGTGGGAAGCACAATTTCCTTCTGGATCGTTTTCTCAAGGCGTGAATTAAATATATCCGACGGTGAGTAACATCCCATGCCTCCTGTATTCGGTCCCCTGTCTCCGTCAAAAACTCTCTTGTGATCCTTCGCGGGAACCATGGGAATAAAGGTACTGCCATCTGCAAAAACCAGGTAAGACATCTCTGTCCCAGACAGGCAGTCTTCTATCACAACCTTCTGATTTTCACTCCCGAAAATCCTCTCCCTGTATATTCTGCAGACAAAATCCTGCGCTTCATTAATATCCATGGAAACCTGCACACCTTTGCCTGCCGCAAGCCCGTCGTATTTTATCACGCAGGGGAATCTTCTGTCTTCAAGGATCTTTATGCTTTCTTCCAGGCTGTCCGCCACGGTGTAGTCTGCTGTCGGTACGTTGTTTCTCTTCATGAAATCCTTTGCAAAGCATTTTGAGGATTCCAGCATTGCCCCCTTCTGCACGGGCCCGAAAATCTTAAGCCCCTTCCGGATAAAAATATCCGATATGCCTGCGGCAAGCGGTACCTCGGGCCCCACAACTGTCAAATCAATCTTTCTCTCCAGGGCAACTGCCGCCATCTGTGCGGGCAAATCCGCATTCCCGTTCAGGCATTCAGCGTCTTCCGATATTCCACCGTTGCCCGGGATGGCAAACAAATCTGTTCTCCTGTCGTCTTCCTTCATCTTCCACGCCAATGCGTGCTCCCTGCCTCCACTGCCTATCACAAGTATTCTCATTTCCCGTCCTTTGTCTACATCTTGTTTGCTATCCCGGCGTATTTGATAATAATAACTGCGATATTTGCGAAAAGATTATTGAAAAAGTGTACGCCTATGGATATCCATAGATTATCATACTTTTCAAAAAGATATGCAAGCAGAATACCAAAGGCAAAAAGCCCCACGAGAGCAAATATCTCGTT
>CAYOFY010000079.1:0-6649 GCA_964403465.1 uncultured bacterium | reverse complement strand
TCCACGCTTCTCCTTTTTTTATATTGTAATGTTTTCTGAAGGATACTGTCAAAAGGGCTCTTTATATAGAAATATTAATGAGGCAACGGGATGTCGGAGCCCTGTCTGGACACTGGAAGATTATCCACGACAGGAAAATGATCTGAAAATCAAAGAAAACCTCTACAGTATTCTTTCTTACCCGCAAAGAGACCTGACGACTCTAAGGATGGTCTTTTCAGCAGATTTGTTTACGTTGCAGGCTAAAGGTGAAGTTTCGTAACTGCAGTCTATGCCTATTGCTTCCTTCAGACTCTTCGTGCCGTATCCCGGCCTTATGGAGGTGTTTTTTGCGTCGTGGAGAAAGGCTGTTTCGGAAGGCACGTAGCCGAGGGCGGCATTTGAGTTCTGGGCGATTACGGTATGATTGAAAGATGCCATCTCCTTAATTTTCATCCCTATCTCGGTAAAAATCTCTCCGGGCAAGCCAACCAGCAGCAACTTTTTCCCGAGGGAAAAACCGTTTATCTCAAGAGTTTTTTTTCTCCTGTTCTCCCGCGCAATCTGCGCCAGCGCAGAGGATATCATATGCTGCAGGGAATCCGAAGGCAGGTTCTTGTTTCTCAATACTTCTTTGGCGGATTTAAGTTCGGCGGCGGATACCTGCCGCAGAGGCATGGGAAACTTTCTGCCATAAGTTCGCATAAGAGAACCATCTTTTGCCTCTGTTCTCTTTAACAACTGCACGGTCTTTTTTTTCAGGGTCTCGGCTATATGGTCGGGAATCTCCGCTCCTCTCCTGCCAGGGTCAGCCGGGTTGATATGGTTTATGTCGCCGGAAGGCCCGTTGAGCACGAGAATTTCTGCGGAAGGAAATTCCTTTTTGAGCTTGTTCCTTAACATCCCGGGCCAGTCCCCGGAGATGAGAGTGTCTCCAAGTGTATCCGGATGGCACGCAAAGTTCACAATGACACCTGCAAGAACGCCCGTTTTTCTGTCCGTTATTTTTATTACGGTGACCGTGCTGTCAACAGGACCTGCACTTTCAACTATATCATCAACCCTGTCCCAGGGGTTTGTTATCACCCTGCCGTCTTTCAGGAGATATCGCCTGTTGAAGGCAAGCCCTTCCACCTGCCCTGAGGATACACCGACCGATACCTCTTTCCTGTTTTCATAGGCCGCCCTTATGCTTCCCGCGACATAAAGTGGAAGTATCTCAATATAGCAGGGCTCAACGTAGAAACCCCTCTTGTAAACGTTCCTGCCCGAATTATCGGGGATGGGACCCGTATGGGTATGGGTTGCGTGAATGAGTATATTTGAGTCCGGTATGTCAATTGTTCTGCGAAGAATCCTCCCCACCTTGCTTACCGTGGCATCGGAAACCCACACGATATCCATGGAGACCAGCGCGAAGAGCTTACCCCGGTCTTCAAGAACGCAGGCAGTTGCATAGAGGTCATCCCGTATGCCGGTTGACCTCCGGTCGTGGAAATAACCCACAAGAGAAAAACCGACCGGCGGGGTGATTACAGCCTTTGCCAATCCTATCTTCATTTTACCTCCGACAAAAGAACCTCCCTGCCTTCTTTTTCGCTTAATATGGCCGCCTGCATGAATTGCATGATCTCCAGCGTTTCCTCGTTGGGTACCGGCGGCTTGCCTGTTCTGAAAAACGGAACCACCTGTCTCAGAAGTTGCGCATACAGGGGAATTTCCGTTGAGTACATGACCTGCACTATTTTCTTCTCTCCGAAGACCCTTGCCCCGTAACTGTGCATCCCCTTTCTCGTGCCCCTCAGAGTCCCGATGCGGTCGCCCTCCCATTCACCGGTTACAAAATCCGCTCCTTCAGTCTTCTTTGAAAAGAGTTTCCTGCATCCTGCACCCATGAATGTATAGAGCACCTCAACCCCGTGGACTCCGTACCAGAAAAGACCGGGGTTTGTCGGGTCCTGCGAGGCAGGGCTGAACGCATCGCATCCCACTATGCCGCCGAGTTCTGCATCCTGCCTTGCCGCGCTTATGTTGTGGTCAAACCTCAGGGAAGACGAGGAGAAGACAGGTGTGGAGTTCTTCGCGGCGAGGTCAATTATCTTTTTCGCCTCGGAGTAACTTGCAGCCAGCGGCTTGTCTATGAAGAGCGGTTTCTTAGCCTTAATCACCGGCGTGGCTTCCTTCAGGTGGCGCCTGCCGTCAACGCTTTCAAGAAGCACGGCGTCCACCTCTTTGAGAAGTTCGTCTACGGAAGAAACCAGTTTTATGCCCATCTCTTCAGATAGCTGTTTCTTGAAGCCTTCAACCCTGGATGAACTTGCCGGCAGGTCCGGGCTGAAAGAAGGGAAACCCGCAACAACCCTGGCGCCGGTCACATGAAAAGGGTCGCCCGCGTCATTGAGAAGTTTTGTGAATGCGGGCACGTGCGACGTGTCAAAACCTATGATTCCTATCTTCATCTCAGCCATGGTTTTCTCTCCTTTACCCCTGATTTTTCAAGATATCTTCTGTTGCCCTGATGAGTTTTCCTACAATCACATTCTCGTTATAACTGCCAATTATACTGCCTTTCTTGAATAGCGCAAATTTTTTCTTCCCGCCTGCTATCCCTGTATCCGCCTGCCGCGCCTCGCCCGGACCGTTGACGCTGCATCCCATGACCGCAACCTTCAGCCTGATTGCCGCAGGATAACGCCGGGCCAGTTTCTTCATCTCCTCTTCCACCTTCCGCAGAACCGCGTTCACGTCAACCTCCGACCTCCCGCAGGTGGGGCACGAGATAATCTCGGGACCGAAATTTCTGAGGCCGAGGGACTGGAGGATTGCCCTGCCTGTTTCTATCTCCCTGCAGGACGGCTCCGTGAGCGACACCCTTATGGTATCGCCGATGCCTTCAAAGAGAAGGATGCCTGTGCCCAGTATGGACTTGCTCTCCGCGAGAATCCCTCTGCCCGCCTCGGTCACCCCCAGGTGCAGCGGGTAGTCGCACAGTTCCGAAACCCGCCTGTAACAGGCAACCGTATCCTGCACGGAAGGGGTTTTCAGTGACAGGACGATGGAATGAAAATCCATGTCCTGAAGAAGTTTCACCGCATCCATGGCTGAATTGACCATGCTGTCAACCAGGGTCCCCTTGATCTCAACCGAACCGGAATTTACACCGAGCCGTACGGGTATTCCGTAATCCTTTGCCGCCATCACGGTTTCCCTCATATCCCGGAGCGACAGGTTGCCCGGGTTGAGCCGTATCTTGTCAGCGCCCTTCTCCATGGCAAGCAACGCAAGTTTGCGGCTGTAGTGGATATCCGCCACGACTGGCACGCTGATTCTTCCCTTGAGAACCTTCAGCCCTTCTGCATCCTCTTCGTCCAGCACGGCAACCCTGACAATCTCGGCTCCGCAGGCAACCATCCTGCGAGCTTCTCTGAGCAGGTTTCCTGTGTGCGCGGTGCGGACCTTGGTCATCCCCTGCACCGACACAGGAGAATCCCCTCCTATCGCCACCCGGCCGACCCTTACCTTTCTTGTCTTTCTTCTCATTTACCCCGCCCCCCCCTGTTACGCCCTCAAGGTAAGGGGTTATGATTCACCGCTTTGACACCATGTTTTCAAAAATTCTCATGATATCATTGTATGTAACATAGAGCGCAAGGCCTATTATCATGACAAAACCCGCATATCCTGTCCATTCCAGGGTTTTTCTGGATGGCCGCCTCCGGGAAATTCTTTCCACTGCAAGCCCGAAGAGATGGCCGCCGTCAAGTACCGGGAACGGGACGAGATTTATCATGCCGAGATTCACGCTTATGAACGCCATGAAATACAGGAATCTCCCGAAACCGTGATGGGCAATCTCGGCACTCCACTGGGCAATTCCTACGGGGCCCGATAACTGCCTTGCAGATACCTGCCTTGTTGCGAGCATCCTGAACGCCAGGTAGATGCCGTGAATCATCCTGCTGAATTCCCTTGATGCCCTTATCACTGCGCCTGGCAGGGAATACCTCTCGGTTTTTTCCTTCGGGGATATGCCCAGTATGTAAACGGGCTTTCCCGCTTTACCCGCTTCATCCTGGTCAAAGAGACCGGCCATAATGCTGAATGTCAGTATACTTTCCTCCCTCTTGACGGTTAGTATCACCGGCCTGTCCGGCTCTTTTTCCGTGGAAGCGCGGATATTTGTCAGGACATCAAACCATTCCTTGCATTGAACTTTGTTGACTTCAAGAACCTCGTCACCCACCATAAGCCCGGATTTTGCAGCCGGCAGTCCTTCAACGAAAGAACCGATCTTCGTTCCGTCGTAACCCGGTACGCCAATGACAAAGACGGGTATCAGCAGTATGAACCCCAGAAGAAGGTTGTTGATGGAGCCCGCTGCCACAACCTGTCCCCTGTGTCCGGGCTTCTTGCCCATATACTCCCACTCCTCAAATTTTTCCTTGTCGCCTTCGTACTCATCCTCCCCTGCCATTTTCACGAACCCTCCGAAAGGCAGCAGGCATACCTGGTAAACCGTATCCCCCTTTTTGGTGGAAAATAGCTTCGGTCCGAAACCCAGGGAAAACTTTTCTATTCTTATGCCGACCCTCCTGGCGGCAATAAAATGTCCGGTTTCATGTACGAGTATGATTGCCGAAAAGAGCACAAGCACCGCTACTATTGAAAGTATCATCTTTTCTTCTCCGTGATTTCCCTCACCTTCTCTTTTGCCCAGGCATCTATCTCAAATATCTCTTCAAGCGAGACCTCTTTCCTGGGGGTATGCATGCATACGACCTTCTGAACGATATCCAGTATGCTGCCAAATTTGATTTTCTCGCGAAGGAACAGGTTCACCGCCTCCTCGTTTGCGGCATTCATCACAACCGGAAAAGACCCCTTCCTCTCAATCGCCGTCACCGCAAGGGAAAACCATGCGGAATTCCTGTCAACCGGAGAGAGCGTGAGTTTCTGCATCTTTCCGAAGTCTATTGAGTGCCAGGCGGTCTTTTCCCTGCACGGGTAGTCCAGGACGAAATTTATGGGAAATTTCATGTCCGGGGCAGAGAATATGCCCTTGACCGTTCCGTCATTCATCTCAACCATCCCGTGTATGAGCGCCTCCGGGTGGATAAGCACTTCTATCCTGTCCGCGGGCAGGCCGAAAAGATAGTGCGCCTCTATGATCTCAAACGCCTTGTTCATCATCGTTGCAGAATCAACTGTTATCTTCCTGCCCATCTTCCATACCGGGTGACTGAGCACGTCCTTCACAGTGACGTTTCTTCCCGCGGGTTTTCCGCCGAAAGGGCCGCCCGAGGCGGTGAGGTATATCTTCCTTATATCTTCCCTTTTTATGCCCTCAAGCGCCTGGAATAGGGCGTTGTGCTCGCTGTCAACCGGCAGTATGCAGGAGCCGTATCTCCCCGTGAGCCTGGTGATGATATGCCCGCCAACGACAAGTATCTCCTTTGTTGCAAGGCCGATGATTCTTTTCTTCCTTATTGCGGAGCATACCGCCCCCAGCGTTGATATGCCGGGGATGGCGCAGATAACGATATCCGCACCGTCAACAACCCCCATCTCCTCAAGCCCCTCGCTCCCGTGCAGGAACCTTACGCCTGGAAACCTTTGTTCAAAGAGGTCGTCCTTTTCTTCGGTATAGACGCACACGGGACTGAATTCCGTTATCTGCTGGCCGAGAAGGCCCTTGTTGCCGCGGCATGCAAGCCCGATAATCCTGAACCTTTCCGTCCCCTTTCTCACGACTTCCAGGGTATTCTGTCCTATCGTGCCCGTACTTCCCAGTATCACTATGTTTTTCATTTACCCCGAACACTCCCTGATACACTCTCACTGTGAGGGGTTTTGATTTCAAATGCCACCGAATCTCCTCTTTCTTTTCCGGTAGGCGGCAAGAGCCCGGCAAAAATCATCCTCGGCGAAATCAGGCCAGAGGACAGGAGTGAAATAGAGTTCTGCGTAAGCCGCCTGCCACAGGAGGAAATTGCTGATGCGTTTTTCGCCGGAAGTTCTTATGACCAGATCAGGCGCCGGTATATGCACCGTATAGAGATTCCTTTCAATCAGGTCTTCGTTCACTTCCCCTTCCGCCGTACCCGAACGTATGATTTTCTTCACCGCATCCGTTATCTCCTGCCTGCTTCCATAGTTGATGGCAAGGAGAAGGTTCAGCCCGGTATTCTTTTTCGTCAGTTTCTCAACGTCCGACATGGCAACTTTGAGGGCAGGCGGAAGCAGGGTTTTTCTCCCTATGAATCGCACCTTCACGTTTCTCCTGCACAGGTCTTTACCCTCAACCTTCAGGCGCCGCTCCATAAGGTTGAAAAGGAAGTCCACCTCGGCACGCGGCCTTTTCCAGTTCTCCGTGGAAAAGGAATACAGCGTCAGGTACTTCACCCCGCTTCTGTCAGCCGCCTTCACAACCCTCCTGACGGCTTCAAGCCCGGCCCTGTGACCTTCAATCCTGGGAAGGTTCCTCTCCCTTGCCCACCTGCCGTTTCCGTCCATGACTATCGCCACATGGAGGGGTAATATTCCGGACATTTTGTCTTTTTTTCTCTTCATGTTTTTTCCGCCAATCCGCATTTAACTCATACCGAATTGAGTTCGCAAGAGAGCAAGGTCCCGACTGACAAAGGCAAACGGCCTTTGTCGGGATCCCGAT
>CAYOFY010000078.1:0-6766 GCA_964403465.1 uncultured bacterium | reverse complement strand
ATTGTCCGACCGCGAACGTTTCCTTGCTGTCGCAACGGGACAGGAGCCGGACTACGTTCCGATATTTGGTTTCCCGGGCGCGCCCGGCATGTCCGGTGGTTGTCAGCGACAGACATGGGAGCGGCTTGTCGCCACAGGCATGCCTCAACATGTCGGAAGGTTTGTGGATGGACGCCAGGACATAGAAAGCTGGCACCGCTACTGGGGCACAACCGGTCCTATCTTTCGCGATTTCAATATGGCATCCGGCGAAAAGGGTCTTCGTGCGACCACGCGGCGCGACGGTGAATACGAGATTATTGAGTGGGAAGATGGTGCTCTCACCCGGCAGTTGATTGACAACGATAATATCTACAGTATGCCGGAGTTTATTCGCTATCCGATTAGAGACCGCGCTTCCTGGGAATTCTACAAGGAGCGGATGACACCCCGCGTCTTTATGTCCATGGACGAAATGAACCAGCGCGCGAAGAAATTTGATAACCGCACCAGACCCCTTGTCCTTGGCCCGCACGGCACTTACGGACGCCTGAGGGGATTGATGGGACCGGAGGCGCTGTCCATGGCGTTCTACGATGACCCGGAACTGGTTCACGATATTGCCGACTGGGCTCTGCAGTGGGACCGCAAATACAATTTTCCTCTCTACGAACGCATGAAGCCCGAAGCCATAGCAACAGGTGAAGATGTCTGTTACAATCATGGTATGCTTCTGTCCCCGGAAAAGTTCGATGAATTTTTCGGACAGCATTACAGTGAATCATGCGCCTGTGCTATTACAAACGGCGTCGCGGTAAGGGCCGTGGATACTGACGGCAATGCCATGGAATTTGCTTCCATTGTGTACCGTTACGGCATAAACGCAATCTATCCATTTGAAGTGAAGGCAGGCAATGATTTGTTTCTTCTCCGTAAGAAACATCCGGATTTCATTTTTTTTGGATGGCTGGAAAAAGAAGTCGTGAATGAAGGAAATGAACACCTGATAGAAAAAGAGATTCTTGGAAAAGTTCCGCCGCTTCTGGCAAAAGGACGATACTTTCCGAACGGAGACCACGGTATCCAGCCTCTGGTCACGTTTCCGAGTCTCTGTAGATTCATGACGGTGTTGCACGAGGTATGCCGCAATCCGGAAGGCGAATTCCCGAGGTTATAGGTAACCACGGGGGAAATAAAAAGAAAGTCTCTATTCCGTATCCGTTATGCAGAGAAGAAAGAAGAATATCACAATGAATAGATTATCCGAGAGGATGTTTAATACAAAAGTCAGGAGAAGATTGTGGCTCGGAATCTTCTTATGGGCGTTCGTTCTGATTCAGACTTGTGCGGGAGAGTCCGTAGAGAATGAAGTCCTCATCAATTTAAGCGCTCCTGATGCGGCTGAGAACTGGTGCTTTATCGGCGGGGATTGGAAGATCCAGGATGGAATGCTTGTGCAGCAAGATATTCGGTCAGGTCTTGACTATAACTATGGAGCATATGCATTTCTGAAAAATTGCACATTTGGCGATTTTGAACTGACTGTGGATTTTAAGATTGAGGAGAAAGGAGGATATCGCGGAGCGGGGATCATTTTTCGGTCTGTTGATAGCTGTACAGGTTATGGGGTATCGTATCTGAGTGGAATCAGCCGCATCACCCTCAGCCAGAAGTATGCCCTTTCTTACAAGAATGAAGTAACAATAGCGTTGGGAGTGTGGCATACCGCCAGAGTGATTGCAAGAGGGAACCAATTGCAGGGATACATGGACGGAATGCTGATGGTCCAGGCAGAAGACAGTAAACTCAGTGCAGGGCTGATTGGATTCAGTACAAACGAAGGGTATGTGAGTTTCAAAAATATCCGGATAAAGGGCGGGCAGGTACAACTGAAGGATGTCTGGAAACCGGTTTTGCAGAACCGTTCGGACCCCAAACCCCTGGTAACATATGCGGAGGCGGGAGGATATCAATCGTTTCCGGATGTGGTGCGCCTGAAGAACGGTCAATTGATATGCGTATTTTACGCGGGTTATGCCCATGTCGCTCTGCCTGATGCGGATTTTCCAAAAGGAGGCCGGGTGCTGGCCATACGGTCAAAAGATGATGGCCTGACATGGAGTGAGCCGTTTGTGGTGGCTGATACGGAACTGGATGACAGGGACCCCTCAATATGCCAGCTTCCTGACGGGCGGTTCCTTTGCAACTTTTTCACCTATCAGCCTGGCAAGGAATGTGCCGTTTGTCTGACATCATCTGATGACGATGGAAAAACCTGGGCCGAACCGCTGAAAGTCGTCGCCGGTTATGCCTGTTCGTCCCCGGTGCGCGTGTTGAAAACTGGACGGCTTATTCTGGGGCTCTATTCCGAAGATTCGAAAACGCACAATGCCTATGGGGCAGTAACCTTCTCGGATGATAACGGCAGAACATGGTGCGAGCCGGTCAAGATTGACAATTCAGGATACTACCTGGATGCCGAAACAGATGTTGTGGAATTACCCGACGGCACACTTTACGCCGTCATGAGGGGATTGATCGAACCCGGTTCGCACGGCGCTTTTTCCATCTCAAAGGATTCGGGGAAGAACTGGACATCGGCAAAAGACATTGGTTTTTACGTACCCTGTCCTTATCTGATGATGACCTCAAAAGGTATTCTGCTTCTCGCCCAGCGTAATCGTGTGGCCGTTAGATACAGTCTGGACAATGCTGCAACATGGAGCGAGCATGTGTACGTTGATTCATATAGCGGGGCATATCCCAGCATGGCGGAACTGCCGGACGGCCGTATATTTATCGTCTATTATGGAGAGACTGATGCCTATCCAAAACCAGGATACAAGAAGGGAGAAAACAAATCCTTGGCAGTCATCTATGGAACGTATTTCACAGCCGACAAAGACGGGATTCATTTCTCCCCCTGGCCAAAAAAACAGATCCCCCGGAAAGGCGGTTTATGACAGCGATCTTCTCCTCCCCGGGAACCGATAGAAACCCTGGCTGTCAGAACTTTCATTTTGCCGGAAATATCCGGTGTGCATTAAGATAATACAGCAAAAAATCAAAAGGAGAAGCGCATGGTAAAAAACAATAAGAAAATAAGGGTAGGGGTGGTAGGCGTAGGCAGAGGCGCTGGATTTGCAATGGGCGCAGGCCCTCATCTTGGTATGGACCTCGTGGCACTGTGCGACCTGTGGGAAGAACGGCTGAATCAACTGGGCAGGAAACTTAATGTTTCCACATATACTGACTATGATAGATTTCTTGAACACGACATGGATGCGGTAATACTGGCAAATTATTTTCACCAGCACGCACCGTTTGCCGTCAAAGCCCTCAGGGCAGACAAACACGTGATGAGCGAAACTTCCGCTTGCTTCACACTGGCCGAAGGAGTTGAACTCATAGAGGCTGTCGAAAAAACCGGGAAGATATATATGTTTGCTGAAAATTATCCCTATATGCTGTTCAACCAGGAAATGCAGAGGTTGTATAAAAAAGGGGAGATAGGGGAATTCAAATACGGTGAAGGAGAATATGTACACCCGATGGACGCTGTATCCTCAAACTCCATATCACCGGGTATCAACCACTGGAGAAACTGGCTTCCCGCAACATACTACTGTACACACGCTCTGGCACCGGTCATGTTTATCACAGACACCGTTCCGGTAAAGGTAAACGGGTTTGTTGTCGCACACGATTTCAAGGATGATGTCCATTTCGGAAAGAGACCGAGGCGAAGCGATACCGCCTCCTGCATAATTGTTGGCATGGATAATGGTGCAGTGGTTAAACTTCTCCAGGGTTCATTGAGAGGACACAGTATCTGGGTCAGGATACACGGTAACAATGGTTTAATGGAAAACCTGCGTTTCGGGGATACAAATATGCTGAGGTTAAGAAAAGAACCTTTTGATAAAAAATCCGATGAGCCGGTTGAGAAGATGTATACGCCGGATTTTCCAGATTATGCCAGAGATGCTTACAGGTACGGACACGGAGGAGGAGATTTTTTCATGAATTATAATTTCGCCAGGGCCATACAAACGGGGAAGCAACCCTTTCTTGATGTTTACCGAGGGGTGGCGATGTCCATAGTGGGTATTCTGGCATACAGGTCGGCACTGAACGATTCCAGTTCTTTGAAAGTGCCTGATTTCAGGAAAAAATCAGAGCGAAAAAAATACGTTGACGACGATTGGAATCCTGACCCGTCAAGGAGAAAACCAGACTATCCATACCCGAGCGTTCTCGGCGATATCAAGCCGACAAGAGACGGGTTGGAATTCGCCAGGAAGGTCTGGAAAGAAATAGGATATACAGGAAAGTGAAAGGGGGTTGCAGGATGAAAAAGTTGTTTGAAGTGAAACCGGTTGATGAGAAATTTTACAGAAGCGGCATCAGGGATTTTCTGCCCGAGAAGATTATTGATATTCATGCGCATATCTGGAAAAAGCGAAAGGATAAGACGGTTTATCAGAAAAACAGGGTGGTCAGCTGGCCTTCGCGGGTGGCGGAAGAAAATCCCATTGAACATCTTTTACAATCGTACAAACTGTTTTTCCCCGGCAAACAGGTCATCCCGCTTCTGTTTAATAGCCCGACCGCCGGTAAGAATCTTGACATCCTCAACCGTTATGTAATCATGTCGGCAAAAAAATACAAACTTCCTTCGTTGATGCTTTCAAGACCTGACTGGTCGGAAGACAAATTTTCAAAGAGACTGGCAAGAGGGAATTTTTTGGGCGTGAAGCCCTACCTCAGTTTCGCGCCGGGAAACATACGCGCCGACAGTATATGTATCTTTGACTTCATTCCTCACCATCAGCTTGAGATACTTAACACCGGGGGAAAAATACTTCTCCTGCACATACCTCGCTCGGGAAGACTCAGAGACAGTGTTAATCTTTCACAGATGCTTGAGATAGAGAGAAAATACCCGAAAATAAAACTCATAATAGCACATGTCGGGAGGGCATATTGTATTGAAGATATCGGCGATGCCTTCAAAACCCTGAAAGGCACAAGAATGTTTTTTGACATCTCGGCAAATACAAACGAAACAGTATTCCTGCGTCTTATAGAGACAGTGGGTCCCGAGAGAATCCTCTTCGGCAGCGACCTGCCCATCACGCGTATGCGCATGCGCCGCATCTGCGAAAAAGGTGTTTACATAAACCTGGTGCCTGAGGGTTTATACGGTGACGTTTCCGGCGACAAAAATATGAGGGAGGTTACAGGGAAGGAAGCAGAGAATTTGTCTTTTTTCATGTACGAGGAAATCCATGCCTTCCGAAAAACATCAGAAAAAGCAGGACTGACCAGGCGGGACATTGAAAAGGTTTTTTACTCCAATGCGGCGAGAATGCTGGGAGATGTCGGGTTTATCGTAGGAAAACGATTCAAGAAATTATAGTCGCACTTCCGAGGATATCAGATTACACACGATGGTTTTTTCGTATGCACCGCATTTCTCCTTCAAGAATTCGCACAGTTCCACAACGGACTTCCTGGGACCCTGTATCATGATTTCAACATTTTCCTTTGCAAGGGCTTCCCTTATGTCAGGAATGGCTATGGCCATCTCTATCGGACTTTTTAGATTATACTTGTTCCTGTTATAGTAAAGATGGCTGTCTATATCATATTTACCGGCTATCTGCGTTACCGGCATCACGGGTCTCAGGTGGAAATCCTCAAGCCGGTGAGAAGGGATTATCATCATTTTCGTGGAATATATGAATTCATCGGCATCCCTGCCCATCTTCCTGAAAATCCTGCCGGATATGTCTTTTCCCTTCAAAAGGAATAGCATTGAATATGCCAGAACCAGCTCTCTTATTGTCCCCTTTATATTTCGCTTGTTAACAAGACTTGAAATCTGGACAGCCGTGGAATACCTGCTCACCTTGTCGCTGTGCCTTTCGTAGAAGTGAACAAGTGCCTTGCCTATTTCAAGAAGATGCAGGGTAATCGCCATATAGCTTCTTATCTTCCGCAAATCATACAGTTTTCTCTCAACCTCGGTGTTTTTCAGGTAAGTATCGTAAAGAGATTCCATCTGATTGAAGATGGACCGGTATTTCTCAAGAACTTCTTCCGTTACAACCTCTGTGATTTCCTCCTCCGCATTGGCATTGCAGACAAATATATTGAAATCCTCGGAATTTTCCAGAAACTTTATCAAGACTTCAAAAACACGTTCTTCCTTTTCCTTTACAACATTTTCGTTCAAGTCCGGAGGCAATATCCTTTTTTGCATCTCCACAAGCGTTTTCTGCTCACCGAACTTTGCCTCGCCTTTTTTGAAACCGTGTTTTGCCGCTTCTGCTTTTAACTCCACTGCCAGTTTCTTTAATTCTTCCAGATAAAAACTGACTGTTTTCTTCAGAATCTTCTTGAATTTCTCCTTGTCTTCCGGGGATATTTCCATATGATAACTCTCAAGTCTTACCAGTAAATGGAGCCCCTGGAAAATAACAATATTTATCCACCTTATAGACCCTATCAATTCCCTTAAATAGAAAAACTTCTTGTTATGTGAGGCGCCGTAATCGTCAAGGAAAGTCTCTATTTCATCCACCTCTCTCATAATGGCAAAAATCAATTCCCTGTTTGGAAAATTTCTCTTTCTTGACAATTCTTCCAGAATGGCAAACAGGTTACGGGTGGTAAGCTGCAGATCCACGAGAAATTCCTTCTCTATCTCCCTATCCTCCATTATTTTCACCAGTGAATCTGTTTTTTTAGCCATATTCTATTCCGTCCGACTTTTTGTCAT
>CAYOFY010000077.1:0-6856 GCA_964403465.1 uncultured bacterium | reverse complement strand
CCGAGTATTAAGTAAATCGTTAATTCAACGTAAGGGCGAATGGAATTTTTCTAATATGTTTAACCAGTCTTCAACCATAAACTCAAGCAATAGGAGAAGCCACACATGGAACCGCAAACTAAAGATATTTTTATTCTGCGCAAACTGGCACAACAGGTTATGGAGGCGGCGGCACATCCGAAATACAGGGAATACATGCGGCTATGGACGGAACACAACAGTATGAAATATACCCGTCCACTTGTTTTGGTAACGTGCGGGCGTTATGACGCAGGCGAGTATGAAATAATAAAATGCGAGTGTGAGAATCCATTGTACCGCAATATAGAATTCCAACTGCGCAATAAGTTATTAAAAGACTGGGTAGATGATGACTCTATATTGTATCCATGGGTAACAGTAAATGCAGTCTTTTCTGACCCGGGATGGGGAATACATTCCACGCACAAACCCAGTTTACAGGGAAAAGAAGGCGCTTACAAGCTGGCCGCCGAACCCGCAATTACGCCAAATGATAAAGTACGGCAAAAAATGAGAATACCCCTTCATGCAATTGACGAAAAGGAAACCAGAGACAGTGTTGCAAAAATCAGCGAAGCAGTCGGCGATATTATTCCAGTACATGAAGACCGCACAACGCCATACATAAATTTTGGCGGAGATATTTCATATTATCTCGGTCAGTTTCTCGGAATAGAACGTATGATGATGCATATGTGCGATAACCCTGAGTGGTTGCATGAACTGCTGTCTTTCTTGCGCGATGGGATACTCTCCGTGCAGGGGGAAGCGGAGAAAAGAGGGGATTTTACTTCCATCAGCCAGTACAATCAGGCGGAGCCTTACGCTTACGAGACAGTGGTTCCTTCTGCGAAAGGAGGAAGGGTCGAACGCCGGCAGTTATGGGGCTTTTTCGCCGCCCAGGAATTTGCCGGTATTTCTCCAGCAATGCATGAGGAATTTTTGTTTCGCTACCAGCTGCCTATCATGGAAAATTTCGGACTTATTGCCTATGGATGCTGTGAAGACCTGTCCCGTAAAATTGACATTTTGCGGCAGTTGAAAAACCTGCGACGCATAGCTGTATCCCCATGGGCTGATATTTCTGTTTGTGCGCGGCAAATAGAGGACAGATATGTCTTATCCTGGCGGCCTAATCCTTCCGATATGGTGTGCAGCGGATTTAATCCTGAAAGGATTGGCATAACCTTGCGGGAAGGATTGAAAAAATGCGCAGGTTGTCATGTCGATATAATACTCAAGGATATCCAGACAGTCCAGGGAGAACCGGAACGTCTGAGAAACTGGGCTCGTATAGCAAAAGATGTAGCATCAGGAAAAGAATTTTCGTAAATTCAGCCATTAAAAAGCAGTCTTTCCGTAAAATCTTGAGCCGTATTCCACAAAGGTTTCGCACATCGCCTGTATCTTCTCCTCTGTGTGTCCCGCAGCTTCCGGCTGCGGATAAGACTTGCTTATGAATCCTCCGTTGAAACAAGCGAAAGAATCTATGAGTTTTCTCGCATACCTCTTCACGTCTTCAACAGTACCCTTTATCATTGTGTTCTGGATATCCACAGGGCACCAGAAACATATTTTCCCGCCGAAAAGGGAGCTTAGCCGTTCAACTCCCATATTTTCCTGCTGGTCCATCTGTATCACGTTAAGGTTTGCATCTATGAAATCCCCGAGAATTTCTATTATGTAGCCGCAGCTGTGTAAAAATGTCAGCATTCCCCTGCTCCTCGCATAGCTGTAAACCTTCTTATATCGTGGTTTCCATACCTGCCTCCATATCTCAGGGTTTATCATAAGGCGGTCCTGCCAGCCGTTATCGTCGTATGACAGTATTCCGTCAACTCCTATATCCGCCATTCGTCCAATTGCCGTGATATTGATTTCACAAATTCTGTCAAGCAGTTTATCTAACTGTTCCGGATAGAGATACGGGTCTGTCCAGCCGGCCTCCTGTCCGCGCAGGAATAAAACCAGGTGAAACGGTTGGAAAGGAACGACGCCAAGAACAAACTTTTCTTCTTTGTTTTCTCCGACAGCTTTTTTGATTATTTCGTATCTCTCTTTTTTTTCGTAGTCAGGAAACCTGTAACTGGCAAGTTTTGCATAGTTATCCATAGGAGAAAACCTGACCTGTCCCAGCGTCTCGTCCCCCGCAGGCTTCTCCCATATGCAGCCCCATTCATCCTCCCACCTTGTGTCTGTCTGAACACTTGGATGCCATGACGGGTCAGGCGTGCACATTACGTTAAGAAAATCCGTACCCCACCTTTCCGGCAAAGCCCACGGCACCCTGTCCGGTTTCTGGAACAATACCGCCCTTTTAACTCTTTCTCTTGATGTCATTTTTTTCCTTTTCTAAGCGGGTAAATTATTTTATCGATTCTTTCCGCAATGACCGCTTGCGTAATTTTAAGTGCCTTTAACGATACTGCAACGATACTGCTATTGACACATTTTATTTTTCATTATACCATTATAAACGTTTACATGTAAACGCAGTTATTATGTTTGTTGCCAGCACAAAAACTTTATCACATTAAAAGCTGATTGTAAACAGATTTTACGGGGGAAAAATGACGAGAAAAGAGAGAGTGAAAAAATCGCTGCGCCATCTCCAGTCTGATATAGTGCCATATAATATATCCTTTACTATTCCCGCTCGCGAAAAGATGGCACGTTATTATAATAACCCCGATTTCGAAGACGAAATAGGCAATCATATTTTCAAGATAGAGAGAAAGGTTATTCCGGAGGAAACAGGACACATAAAAGAGGGATTTTATAAAGATGAATTCGGTGTTGTGTGGGACAGAAGAGTTGATAAGGACGTAGGCATTGTTTATCAATATCCCGTGGAAAAGCATAACGTGGAAACATACCCGTTCCCCGATGCTGAATCTGACAGATATTACAGTCATATAAATGAGCTTTGCAGTAAAAACCGTGAGTGTTTTATCTCGGGCAAAATAGCGTTCAGTTTTTTCGAAAGGGCATGGTCCCTGGTCGGCATGGATAAATTGCTCATATCTTTTGTTGACGACCCCGGTTTTGCAGAAACCTTGCTGGACAGATTAACGGACTGGCTGATTAAGGTTGTCAGAAAATTTACGGCATACGGGGAGATAGACGCAATACATTTTGGCGATGACTGGGGCCAGCAGCACGGTTTGATTATGGGGCCTGTTCACTGGCGTAAATACATAAAACCCCGGCTGGCAAAAATATACGCAGAGGTAAAAAAGAATAACAAATTTGTTTCCATACATTCATGCGGAGACATAAGTGAAATACTGCCTGACCTGATAGAAATAGGACTGGATATATTCAACCCTTTCCAACCGGAGGTGATGGATGTCCATCAAATGAAAAAAACATATGGTGATAAACTTACCTTTTTCGGAGGCATCAGTTTGCAGAAAACGCTCTCTTTCGGCACTCCTGAAGATGTCAGAGCGGAAGTTCTGGACAGACTTGAGAAAATAGGAAAAAACGGCGGATATATAGCATCTCCCTCTCATGCCATAACGAAAGATGTTTCCGAAGCCAACATTGACATGCTTATAAGAACTTTACAGGCACAGTGATGCTTTTTGAATACGGTATTTTGAGCATGTTCATGGCAGGAAGCCTGTCATACGCTATGCATAAGCCGAAGGATTCTATCAATCTTCGGGATACCGCTGCGACCGCCGACTTTTGTGCACTTCAGCCCAGCGGCTACGGTGGCGAACTTGGCCGTCTTTCGCAATGGCCATTTTCTGAATACTCCATAAGCAAACGCACCGCGAAAAACATCTCCGGCGCCGGTCGTATCAACAGCCTTGACCTTCATGGCGGGCTGGAAAAATTCCTCTTCACGGCTCTTTACAAAACATCCCTTCTCTCCTGAAGTAATCACTGCAATTTTCGGGCCCAGTTGAAGTATCTTTTCGGCTGCTTTGGACGGGCGGCCTGAAATCTGTTTGCTCAGAGTTTCCGAGCCCATTACTACGTCTGTCCTTGCGACAAGTCTTTCCAGTGCGGGATTGAGCAGGTCAAGGTCAAGAGTTACCGGGATTCCTGCCTTTTTTGCCCATCCTGCCGCGGCAGTGACAGCTTCAACGTTGCGGTGGTCAAGATGAAGCAGTGAACAGGATGTGATGAAAGACCGGTCCAGTTCACTCGGTTTAATCAGGCTCGCGCCTCGCTGCCAGAAGATTGTTCTCTTACCTGTTTTTTCATCTATTGCGATAAAGGCAAACAGGGATGATTTGCCCTTATCAACAATTATGCGGCTTATATCAACGCTTTCTTTCTTTAGTTCTTCCTGAATGCAAGAACCTGTCCTGTCGTTGCCAATTTTTCCTATAAAGGAAACCGCGGCGCCCATCCGGCTGATAGTTACCGCAGCCGTGGCTGCTTCGCCGCCGCCCTGTTCTGTTAGTGACTTTACCTGAATTCTTTCATCCAGTTTCGGGTAATGGGAAAGCATGGCAAGGCAATCCATGGAAGCATTGCCAATACAGATTATGTCAAATCGAGAAGGCATGAATATTTCCTTTTTTTTCATACCCGGCCGGAAGAACCGAGTAACCGCATCCAGTTTTTAATAAGCTCTTTTTGTTGTGTTTTGACCCGCTGAAGTGAAGACGATGCCCATGTGAATCCATTGCCTATGGCGAGGTCGCCGTTGAGCACCTTGCTGAAGGCAACGTGGAGTTCGGTGGCCACGTTCACCTTTTGAATACCGATACTTACCAGTTTTTGTATATCAGGGGCAGGAGTGCTGGAACCGCCGTGAAGAACCAATGGAACCGAAACCGCATTGGCTATCTTCTGCAAACCTTCAAAATTTAATTTTGGAGTTTCCCTGTATATGCCGTGTGCGTTTCCTATATTGACCGCCAGCGCATCGATACAGGTTCGCGCAACGAATTCTTTCGCCTTCTCCATGTCAGTCGTTTCGTCTGCAATGCCGTTCTCGATGCTCAACTCCGCTTTTCCAATCCTGCCCAGCTCTCCTTCAACGGTTATTTCCCGCGGCCGGGCGAAATCCACAACATGTTTCGTTATACGGATATTCTCTTCGTAGGAGAGGTTTGACCCGTCAATCATGACCGACGGGAAGCCTGCTTCCACCGCCCGAATAACGGATTCAGGGTCTGTAAAGTGGTCAAGATGAAGGCATATCGGGATGGTTGCCCGAACGGTCAATAGGTTGCAAACGTCCGTCAAATCTTTTAGTCCAAGCAAAGGTACCTCCATCGGACCTGTAATCATAATTACGGGACTGCGTTCCTCCTGAGCCGCTTCCACGACTGCTTGTACGGATTCGGCATCGTAAATGTTGAATGCGCCGACCGCATAGCGGCCGGATTTTGCCTGCGATAGCATTTGTGTAAGGTTAACCATTGAGATACATCTCCTTCGGATTCTCATAGAATATTTTCTTTATTATATCCTGCGCCAATTCTTCCGTGTAATATCCGCGCAGGATTTTGTCTTCCAGGATGCGGGCGGTTTCTTTCTTCACCATGGACAGTTTTCCGTAAACCCACTCTGCCATATAGGCATCGGAAAAAAAACCGACAATTTTATTATATGGAATTACATCGAGTTTTTCCGCCAGCGCTTGTCCGATATATTCCGGATACATGCCGTGCCACCAATAACCGGCAAGGCATAGATTGGGCAGCATCTTGGAGAGAATCGTCAGTTCATGCGCCATTGCCCGCGAACAATTGGCAATAAAGAATTGCACATCCTTGTATCGGAAGGCAATTTCGCCAAGGCGCTGAACCATGTCTGTTGTATGACAGGTGAAAGACTTATTATTGAAATGCATCGCCCGCGCGCCGATGGCAAATATAACCTTGATACCCCTCTCCTGGTATATTTTCATCGCTTCGTGGAAGATAAAAGCCTGCAATTTAAGCCTGTTCTGAAGGTTAACGCTGCGGTTGCTGCCCCACCAGACTTCCATTGAAACCTCGTTGGAGCGGCTCTTCATAAGGCATGAATTTATTTCACTATCGTGTATCTCCGGATGGTAAAAGTCAACATCAAGTCCTGTGGTTATGGATTTAACGCATGGGGGCATCTTTTCATCAATGAATTGTTTTACAGTTTCACGCAGTTCTGCCGCCGAGCCGATATAGTTTTCTCCGGAAAATTCAAGAATCTGGTCAAGCGTGTCAGCTCGGAAGGTGAGAGCGCCGCGCTCCAGCGTGAATGATGAGAAAGACGTGTCAAGGAGCGGATTTTTTGTTCGTTCTGCATAATCTACTACAATATGTTTAATATTGCATTTTTCCTTAAGGACTTTATTTGCCCAGTTTTTATCCCTGCTTGATTTCTCAACCGCTTCAAAAGATTTCTTCCAATTCTCGCCCAACGGGTCATCTATTCCATAGAGGTCTTTTAATATTGCCTGCAGGCATTGAAAAGTGCCGGTGTTCCGGCAATATTTGAAATACGGCACCATATGTTCCACGCATTGATAATCGGTCAGAGAATTTTTGGTCACAATTTTCTCCGGCATCCCTGCACATTCCATATCAGCGGTGACAAAGTGGTAGCCGACCATTTCATAAAGACTTGAAGCTTGCGGGGACGCCGGCTTCAGGTGTGTATGAATGTCTATTACCGGAGTCCTGTCAATTTCTTTCAGCAGTTGTTTGTAAAGAGTTTTTGAATCTTTCACGTTAGTACCTCCAATGTAAAACCGGCTTGGTTTGCCTTAATCATTCTAAGGTTGCTTTTTGCCCTGCAAAGCATTTACCAGCGGTTCACCTTCTGAGCCCGTTATTTTTCCAAAATTTATGAGACTTCTTATATCTGTAACTCCTTTTTCACTGTA
>CAYOFY010000076.1:6005-7263 GCA_964403465.1 uncultured bacterium | reverse complement strand
ATTGTCCCGGAAGATTTACCAGGCGGTACAGTCGCTCCGCATGCAGAAGTGGGAAAAGAGCAAGCTCAGCGGCACGGAACTCCACGGCAAGACGCTTGGAATCGTGGGGCTCGGCAGGATAGGAAGCGCTGTTGCCACAAGGGCGCTGGCCTTCGGTATGGAAGTAATCGCCCACGACCCTTTTGTCTCGGTTGAGAAAGCAAAGAAACTCTCCGTAAGACCTGTCTCCCTTGACGAGCTGCTGGCGCAGGCCGATTACATAACATTGCATCTCTCGCTCACAAAGGAAACGCACCATCTTATAGGAAAAGAGGCATTCGCAAAGATGAAGAACGGGGTCAGGATTATCAATTGCTCCCGGGGCGGCATCATTGATGAGGATGCCCTCTACAAGGCGATAAAAGACAGGAAGGTTGCGGGGTGCGCACTTGACGTCTTTGAGAAAGAGCCCCCTGCCGGTAACCCCCTGCTGGAACTGGACGAGTTGATTGCAACCCCCCATCTGGGCGCCTCAACCAGGGAAGCCCAGACAAACGTCTCCCTGCAGATAGCCAGGCAGGTCGGCAAAGCCCTCACCGAGGGGATAATGGAAAATGCCGTGAATTTCCCGTGCGTTGAACCGGCAATCCTCCAGGAGATTCAGCCGTACATAACGCTTGCGGAAAAACTCGGCCGTTTGCAGGCACAGATGGTTGACGGCAACATTGAGCGGCTGAACATACTTTACGGGGGTGAGGTGGCGGAGTATCAGGTGCAGCCCCTGACCCTGTCGCTTCTGAAAGGACTCCTTGAGCCGATCGTCCCCGGCTCCGTGAACTACGTGAACTCAATGTTCATAGCGGAAGAACGGGGAATCAAGGTCACCGAGACAAGAAGCACGGAGGTTGAGGATTTCGCCAACCTTATACGGATTGAAGTCCATACGACCGGCGGAACCGGTTCTGCCGCAGGTACCCTTTTCTCTAAAAGGGACCCGCGCATTGTGAGGATAAACGAGTACCACGTGGATGCTTCGCCCGACGGGTACCTCCTGCTGTGCGAAAACTATGACAAGCCGGGCGCAGTGGCACACATCTCCGCGGTCCTGACCGGGGCGGGAATAAACATAGCCAACATGACCGTGGGAAGGAAAGAGGCCGGCGGGAAAGCAGTCATACTTCTGAACATTGACAGCAGCCTGTCGGCCGGAACCCTGGAGAAGATAAGAAGCAACAGGATTATAATACAGGCACGCTTACTTGAACTGTAAGGTGTAAAG
>CAYOFY010000076.1:0-5905 GCA_964403465.1 uncultured bacterium | reverse complement strand
GAGATCATGAAGCTGGGCATAGTGACGTATCTGATTGCGGCGGAATGGGATATTGACACGATAATAGAAAAAGGCAGTTCTCTCGGCTATACCGGCTTTGAACTGCGCTCCACGCACAAGCACGGGGTGGAGATTTCCCTGTCAAAAAAAGAGCGGGATGCCGTGAAAAAGAAATTTGAGAACTCCCCGGTCAAACTCCTTGGACTCGGCAGCGCATGCGAATACCACAGCCCGGACAGGGAAGCGCTGAAAAAGAATATAGACGAGACCAAACAATTCGTGCTACTGGCGAAGGACACGGGTGCGGAAGGAGTGAAGGTGAGACCCAACGGATTCCCTGAGGGTGTATCAAAGGAAAAGACGATAGAGCAGATAGGCATGTCCCTGAGAGAGGTCTCCGCTTTTGCAGCGGATTACGGGGTGAAGATCCGCCTTGAGGTTCACGGCCCCGGCACATGCCACCCGCCTTACATAAAACAGATGGTGGATATAGCGGACCATCCCAATCTCTACGTATGCTGGAATTCCAACATGAGCGACCTGGATGAGACCGGTTCCATAGAGAAACACTTCAACATGCTCAAAAAAAAGATAGAAATCTGCCATATAAACGAACTCTGCAGCGAATACCCGTGGGTTACGCTCTTTTCGCTTCTACAGAAGATGAAATTTGACGGGTATTGCCTCGCCGAGGTTGGGGACAGCCCGGAACGAGACCGCTTCCTGAGATACTACAAGACGCTTTTTGATGCCTTGAACCTGATTGCAACAAAAAAGTAGTATGCGGGCGCCATGGAAATTTTGCAGGTTCTGAAAGATTTCGGCCTTGAAGAGATTACCGCTGTAGCAGGGGGAGGCGGCACCGCTTCCCCCAAGCATGTCATAGAGACACCTGCCGGAAAATACCTGCTTAGGGAAAGGAGGAAGGAATTTTCTCCTCCGGATGTTATCCGTTTTGACCACTCGGTCATGATATTCCTGCACGGGAAGGGACTGCCGGTAATCCCGCCCGAGAAGACCATCCGGGGGGAACGCACCTGTTGTTACGGAGGTGCCGTTTACGAACTTTTCAGGTTTGTGGAAGACCTTGAAGAATTTTCCCCGGGTGACAGGAACCAGATTGAAGGCGCCGCCGCAACGCTGGGACGGATGCATAGAACTTTGCAGAATTTTTCTCCCGAGGGGAAAAAAGCGTGGACAAGAGAATTCTACCCGCTTCTCATAAGAAGCGAACTGGAGAAATATATCAATAACCTTCCCGGCCGTTTCACTGACAGCAACATGATAAGCAGGATTCTCGGGGAGCTTGACATACTCATACAGAACTTCCGTACAGAAAAACTGACCCACAGCATAGTCCACGGCGACTACACAAGCGCCAACGTCAAATTCAGAAACGGCGCTGTCGCCGGAATATTTGACTTTGACTGGACATCCTTCCAGAATACGCTCTATGACATATCAAGGGCAATCGTATATTTCTGCTTCAGAAGAAACTCCCCTGTTGACGGCAGCGACATACGCTCTCTCGTTCAACCCTGCGAAGTGAATATTGCCGACACCGTTGTTTTCATTGACGCCTACAGGAAGGAATTCCGCCTGACGGACGCAGACGCCGGGAACCTGCCGTATGCGCTCAAGGAGATTATCATCGGCGCGCGCGTGCGCGCAATGAGAAAGGTCCCGGACACAGAGAAGCCGGGCCTCCTTGACGGGAGTCTTGTGAGAATGCTTGATTCCCTGGACGGCAGGAGAAGCGAACTGACAAGAATCATTTCCCCACTGTGACAATGACCGGCCGTACCGTGGCCTTCCTGTCGGTTACTTCAACGAGAAGGAAATGGTGAAAACCGCCTACGGGATAAGCGTGAAGAGGTCCGCCTCCGCCGCCCGATACGACCTGGCGGAGTCCGTCGTGCAGACTGCTGTCGTAAAGATGCTCGTGTCCGGCAAAGATTGCACTCACCCTGTATTCCCTGAAAAGAGAGGTAAGGGAATCCCTCTCCTCCCTGGAAGAAAAGTGCGCATAGTTTTTCCCCGGTGAGAGAACCGAAAACAATGGCCTGTGAAGAAAGACAAATAGATACCTGTAGCCCCTGGCCTTCTCAAGTTCACCCCTGAGCCATGACAGCTGCTCGCCTTTTACCGCTCCCTCGCTTCCTGCAATCTCAGTGTCAATGACGATGAAAAAACAGTTCAGGTACACGAAGGAATAGTAGAGGGGGCCGAATAGTTCCCTGTGAAGATTCTCGTTTTCCCTGACCCCGTTTATCTCGTGATTGCCCACCGTGACATGGACGGGCACTTTCAGTTTTCCAATAACCTCCCGGTACTCCGCATATTGCCGTTTTACCGCGTTCACGTCCTTGCTCCCGTATATATTGTCCCCGAGATGAATCAGGAAATCTGCCCCGGATATGTCTATCTTTTCTATAATCTTTTTGAATACCTCCGGCTGTTTCCCCGAGACACCTGTCGGCCGGCTGTCTCCCACAACGCCGAAAGTGAATGATTCTACGTGGATACCTTTGCGCGGCTCAATAACCGTGGGCAGAGGCGGAGAGGGATACAATGCCCTTGTAAAGAGACAGAATGAAAACAGCGTTAGTATACACCAGTATCTGTTCATATTTTTCATGTTTTGCTTTTATGTCAATTTCAATTCACGCTCAAATGCAAAAACAAGATTGCCACGCCCCGAAATACGGGGCTCGCAATGACAAATTGTGGCGATGGAATTCACCCCGTAGAACGGGGCAAGTCGCACTGAAATCAAATCTGTAATTACCAGTTGCCGATGTCATCGGCGGTTCCAGTCTCCCTGTCAGGCCCCGCTGAAACAATCGTGTAGGAAACGTTTGAATGTTCAGCCTGGGGATACCTGTAGGAAAGTGGCGTCTTCCATGCGTCAAGAATATTCCTCTTTCCGTCAAGGTCTTCCGTCTTGAACCTCATGTAGGGCCCTTTCCATGACCTGCTTTCAACAGGACCCTGAAGCAGGTTCACAAGAACCCCGGTCCCCTCGCCTTCATATGCCGGATAGTCTCCGAAATCCATCCCGTACATGGAGAGCGCCGCTTCAACGGAACCGATAACAGACTCTGTTTTCACCACCATGGCGCGGCGCCTTGCATCCCTGCCCGCAGGAAGTCCGAATGAGGCAAGCAGGGCAATTATTGCCATGACGACAAGTATTTCCAGTAGCGTAATACCTGCACATCTATTTGAGTCTTCCGGAAAGTCTGTATTGTCATTACGAGTGCTTTTTGCGAAGCAATCCAAATTAGATTGCCGCGGCAGAAAACGCCTCGCAACGACAAACAAAAAGGTTATGGGCTCCGGCTTAACACATGCCGGAGTGGCATAATACGCCAGATTGCCACGCCGAGAAACGGCTCGCAATGACATGATTGAGGGAATATTGTCTCGCTTAGCAAGTATCATTTTCTGATTGTTTTCCAGCGGGTTCCGTAAGGGGTGTCCTCAAGAAGAATCCCCTGTGACCTGAAAATCTCTCTTATCTCGTCCGATTTTCCAAAGTTCTTTTCTTTCCTTGTCTGCTCCCTCTGCTTTATGAGATTCTGCTGTCCTTCGGACAGTTCTGTTTCTTCCTTCTCAAGGATTGCCAGTACACTGTCTATCTCCTCAAGGAAATCCTTCACCTTCACTGCATCTTCAGGCCCGAACGCCCCTTCGGATACGGCTATATTCATGGCTTTTATGAGATTGAATATCCCGGCAAGAGCGGCAGAAATGTTCAGGTCATCGGCAAGTCCGCCCGCAAAATCTGAACGTGCCTTCTGTATCTCCGCTCCTGTGTCTTTACTGCCGATGCCGGATTTGCAGAAATCAAGCGACTGGTAAAACGCATTGTAATTGCTCACGGTATTCTCCGCCTGCCTGAGCGCTTTTTCTGTAAAATTGAGCGGGTCCCTGTAATGGGTGGATAGCAGAAGGTATCTTACGGCAACAGGGTTGTATCCCTTGTTCAATATGTCCCTGAGCGTGTAAAAGTTGCCCTTTGACTTGGACATCTTCTCCCCGTTGACCAGAAGGTGGGCGCAGTGCATCCAGTAATTCACGAATTTTTTGTCCGTCGCCGCCTCGCTCTGCGCAATCTCGTTCTCATGGTGGGGGAAGATATTATCAACACCGCCGGTGTGTATGTCAAAACTCTCGCCAAGGTACTTCATGCTCATCGCGGAGCATTCTATATGCCAGCCCGGCCTGCCCCTGCCAAGTTCCGTTTCCCAGAAAACGCCTTTTTTCTCCTCCTTCCACAGTGCGAAATCGCGCGCATCCTCTTTTTCATATTCGTCAACGTCAACCCTTGCGCCCGGTCTTATGCCGGAAAGGTCTATCCCTGCCAGATTGCCGTATGCCGGGAATTTAGATATGCTGAAATAGACAGCTCCGTCTTTTTCGTAGGCGTATCCCTTCTCCAGCAGTTTTTTTACGAGGGCCACCATTTCGGGTATATGGTCCGTTGCCCTCGGCAGGTAATCAGGCTTTTTCAGCCGGAGGGTTTCCATGTCTTCAAGGAATGCTTTGAGATACCCGTCAGTATATTCCCTCAGGCTGACCCCCTGCTTCTCGCTTCCGGCGATGGTCTTGTCGTCAACGTCGGTTATATTCATCACCCTTGTTACCCGGTAACCGCTGTATTCAAGGCACCTGTGCAGGAGGTCCTCAAAGATGTATGCCCGGAAATTTCCGATGTGCGCCAGGTCGTAGACCGTGGGTCCGCAGGTATAAAGCCCGATATCGCCTTCTTTTATGGGCTTGAATTCCTCTTTCTTCCTCGTTAATGTGTTATAGAATTTCATCTTTTCCATCCGAGTTTTTTGAGCACCGCGTCTGCCTCTTCTACCGAATCCGCGCTGGTGGAAATCAAGAGTCCCTCCGGCCTGAGATTCTCCAGAACCAGGTCTATCTCTTCAATCCTGGCATAAACAATAATCGCTTTTTTCTTCTCCTGAATCTTCTTATAGAGAGAGAACCATCTTGCAATTCCCGATTCCCCGAAACGAGCCCCTGACACCCACTGTATCGCGTTCAGGCGCGGGATTTCCAGGAGGATGTCAAGGTGCTGCAGCGCCTCAACTCCGTCCAGGTGATAGATTGAATAGTCAAGGTATTCTATCTCCGCAAGAAGTTCTTCAAGGAAAAACCCGCGGTACATACCCGGAGAAACCAGGCATGAAAAGTCGTTCTGCACCGGATACATCTTTCCGGGCGCAAATATGGAAATCCACGTGTTGGTCCCCGGCTGTATGTCCCTGACAACCGAGTAGTAATCCGCGTAAATCTTGCGCCAGGCATTGAAAAGCACTCTCATCGCATCCCTGACGCCATCCGGGTTATCCACCAGGTCCAGCACCGCCCTGTCCGGACCGCCCCTCAAAACGGCAAGCGAGTCAAAGCCGGCATGCAGGTCAGTGACCCCAACAAGATACCTGTTTTTTCCCCTCTCGGCGGCAAGTCTCAACAATTCCATGTTCTTCCTGTACAGAGGATTTTCGTCGGATATATGCAAGCCATTCAGACAGCTATAGTCTTTAAGGAACGGCTCGGACCAGTCTGCCCAGGACGTAGAGTCAGAATCAGAAGAATAGTTCATGCCGACGCCGAGGAAAGCCGAAAAGACATCCGGGCCGAAGTTGGGCCAGAAATAAGGAACTGCCAGGCCTCCGCAATAACCACACCCTATATCCTTTTCAAAGAAATCCAGTATCTTTTCCGGCGGTTCACCGGCGACAAAAGAAGGTTTAGACCAGTCTGTCCATCTGCTCCTGTCTCCGCTTTTAGGCGCGTAAACGGAGACTGCAACCCTGTCAAGAACCCCGCAGTTCCAGAATGCCTCGTAGTATGGCTTCAACTCCTCAAAATCCCGTTTATATTCCAT